>JAUXJX010000056.1 GCA_030624545.1 Bacteroidota bacterium
TGATGAGGTCCTTGAGTGTCACTCCATTACCGGAGAGGGATCACACATTTTCAAGGTCAGGACGCACGATACATCCTCGCTGGAAAGTCTGTTGAGGGAAATCCAGTCATGGCCAGGCGTTACGCGAACTCACACCATGGTGGTCATGTCCACGTTTAAGGAAGATACTCATCTTAAACTATGAAGATAAATTTTCAGGGGATTGTTACGATATTAATATTGATGAGGACTTCGCAATGGCTTTGGGCTTGGCTCAACGGGGGCACGAGCGTTAGAATTAATCATTTCCCAGTTTATGTCGCTACCGGCTAGAATGTGAAGGCAGAGAATTATATGGTGACATTATCCCGGAATGAACCTGAATATGTGCGATATGAAATTAAGATTCAACCTGCGCCGGATGTAATTCCATTCCCAAGCCGGTTCAAGGTAAGGGTGAAAAAACATCGCCTTGCCGGCCTTCTTCTGAAAGAACTAGTTCACTACCGCGGCCAAAAAGAGGTCGTCACAAGCCGTCCCTGTGTATACGGAGTATTCTCCGGGCCGGTTGGAGGTTTTGCCCCTAGAGAGGACAAATGTGTGGGATGCCTGCGCTGTACAACTCAGTATCCTGAAATGGTGGAAATCTTCCGCAATCCGGATCGAGAAAACCTCGGAGATTCCCACTTCACACGGGAATATGTGGACTCTGTGCACTACGAGTCACAATCAGGCAGGGTACCTGTGCGCGGAGCCGGGTACAGAGGGAAATTCGGAGGCGAAGGCTGGGATGGCATGTGGACTGATATGTCGGAGATCGTTCGCCCCACCCGAGATGGAATACACGGTCGGGAGTTTATCTCCACAGCTGTGGATATAGGTGAAAAACCTCTCCTCCTCCAATTTAACAGTGAAGGAATTATGGTCGGCGAAACCCCCCATTGTCTGACCATTCCTATCCCCATGCTTTTTGATGCTCCCCCGCCATCGGCAAGAACGAGGGCATTGACCGAGATTCTCGTACGGTCCGCTACGGAAACGGAAACGCTGTGCATCCTTCCCCTGCCAGAGATTCTAGAATTCTCCATTAGAAACCGACACGTTGTGCCGCTGATCTCATTGTCGGATCGTGACAAATTGTCGGAACTGGGCTTCGCACCCTCAATGATCGAAATGGAGAAATGGGATGAAAATCTGTATGGCATAATCCGGGATCAGTTTCCGGAAGCGATTGTAGCGGTTCGCCTCCCTTATTCGCCTGGGTTTGAAGATCGGCTATTAATGTTAGTGGATCATGGAGTTGGTGTTTTTCATCTGGTTGGTTCATACCATGGTCGCGGACAGAATGGCGAGTTCGTGCGCGATCTGATCAGCGCCGGCCATCGGGCGCTGGTCGCGGTTGGCAAAAGGGATCGGACTACACTAATTGGAAGTGGGGGCATAATTGCGGCGGAGCACGTTCCCAAGGCCATTATTTGTGGACTCGATGCAGTGGCTCTGGATACGCCTGTTCTCGTTGCCCTGCAAGCGCGGATGATTGGAGAATGTGTTGACTGGAACAACAACCAATTTGACATTCGGGAAGTTCCGGTAGATTGGGGAGTTCAGCGTTTAAAGAATCTTCTGGCTTCCTGGCGGGATCAGCTATTGGAAATATTGGGTGCCATGGGACTGCGTGAGGTTCGCCGGTCAAGAGGAGAAACAGGCCGGGCCATGTTTCAAGAAGATCTGGAAATAGAAGCATTTGGAGAAATTGAAGGCTATGGAGATTGACAACAAGACGATAGAGCAATTGATTACTGAAAAGCATACGATAGCGCTGCGCCGCGGATTTTCGGTTTGGCCACGGGGTGAATTCGGCAAGCCGCCGGCATTGGGGGACTTCCGCTGGACCGCTGATTTGATTTTGTCTACCTGGATTCAGGCAGAAACAGGGAAACCACCGACGAATGGATTGGAGTACCGTGTTGGCGCGTCCGGTGGCGGATTTGATGTGCTTGATTTCAAATTCTTGCCGGAGGATCAATGGATTACTAATGGTAATCTGATTGACACTTCCATTTCACTCAATGGTCGCCCCTACGACAAGAAAATCAAGATTTCCGTTCCGTGGTACGGAGGCGGGATGTCCTACGGTTCCATAAGCGATCACGTGATGCTGTCCCGGGTGAGGGCAGCCAAAGAGTGGGGCACTTACACCTCCTCAGGCGAAGGCGGCTATCCCGATACCATCGTTCCTTACAAGGATAATATCATTACCCAGGTGGCCACAGGCCTGTTCGGAGTCAGGGAACAGACCATTCAGTACGCTCCCATCATTGAGCTTAAGTATGCCCAGGGAGCTAAGCCAGGGTTAGGCGGACATCTATTGGCGGACAAGTCCACAGCCTCTGTCGCGAAGATTCGCGAGTCCGTTCCGTGGGTCAGCCTTTTCTCGCCATTTCCCTTCCATAGCGTCTATTCAGTAGAGGATCACAAGAAACATCTGGATTGGATCAAGACGATTAATCCCGCGGCATTGTTGTGTGTTAAGGTTTCCACACCCACGGACGTCGACATGGTGGCGGTGGGAAGCTTTTATGCGGGGGCCCATATCCTCAACATTGATGGAAGCTACGGCAGCACGGGTGCGGCGCCGGAAATCGCCAAAAAGAACATTGCCATGCCTGTGGAATATGCCATCCCGAAAGTACACAAATATCTGGTGAGTGAGGGAATCCGTGATGAACTGATAGTTATGGCCTCCGGTGGCATTCGAACCGCCTACGACATTGCCAAGGCCATTGCCCTGGGGGCTGATGGCTGCGTATTGGGAACTACGGAACTCGTGGCGATAGGCTGCACGCGATGTTCGAATTGTGAGCGCGGACGGGGCTGTCCCTTTGGACTAACAACCACCGATCCCGAACTCTCTCAGTTGGTCGATCCGGATTGGGGAATGAGGCGAATAAGCAGCGTTTATCAGTCATTCCAGTTTCAATTAAAGGATATTCTTCGGCGGCTGGGCCTGACAAGCATTCGAGAATTGCGCGGAAGATCGGATTTGCTTTTGTATAATAAACAACATCCCTCGAATGACAAATACAAAATGAAAAAGGTATCAAAACCCGAGGAAGAGCTTCGTGTCGAAGAGTCCGTGACGGATTCAGTCGTGGAATAATGACGGGCACTGGTGACTGTCAAAAAACGTCTGGTCGGGAGTGGAAGTTAAAACAGGAGATATAGTTTGAGTCAGGGTCAGATTGCGGAAGCACTATTATCATCGAGAAAAGCACTGGTTAGAGAACCTGAGAAATTCCTCGCCCGTGAAAAGAGTGAAGCCGAGGGAGGTTGCGGTGTAATCGGGTTTGCCAGCAGCGTACAAATCGGCGGGCGTCATCTGCTGCAGGCTCTGAGCCAGATGCGCAACCGGGGCAACAACAAGGGGGGGGGAATAGCCGCAGCTGGCTTATTGCCGGAAGAGTTTGCTGTCACTAAAGAAGTCCTGGAAAATGATTATCTGCAAGCGATCGCCTACCTGGATGAATCAGTCCGATCGGAACTGGAAAGCAGATTTATTGGCGCGACTTTTGAGGTCGACCACGTTTACCGTGTGCCAACAGTTGAGGATTTCAAGAGCATCCCAGGTCTCGAGTTACGACCGCCGGAGGTATATCTCTATTTTGTCCGTCCGAGGGCGGGTCTGGTAAAGGAATTCCGGGAGCGGCATCGCCTCGAAGGGGCGCCCGCAGACATGGTCGAAGATGAATTCGTTTACCAAAACAGCCATCGGTTGAACCAGAGTTTTTATGGGGCGGATAAAAACCGAGCTTTTGTCCTGTCCCATGGGAAGAACCTCCTGGTGCTAAAAATGGTGGGCTATGGGGATGATGTGGTCCGCTATTACAAACTCGAGGATATTCACGCCCATGTCTGGATCGGTCATCATCGATATCCAACGAAAGGCAGGGTGTGGCATCCGGGAGGTGCCCATCCTTTTGTCGGGCTTAACGAGGCCCTGGTTCACAACGGAGATTTTGCCAATTATTCCTCCATCTGTGAATATTTGGCCCAACGGAACATCTACCCACTCTTTCAAACCGACACAGAGGTGTCGGCGCTCGTTTTTGATCTGCATCATCGCATATATAATTATCCTCTGGAATATGTTATCGAGTCCCTGGCGCACACTACCGAACGGGACTTTGTCCTTCTGCCGCGCGATAAGCGGCGAATTTATGAGATGATTCAGAAGACGCATATCCATGGCTCACCGGATGGTCCGTGGTTTTTCCTCATTGCACAGTCCTTGCGTAAAGAAAATGCGTTTCGTCTCATTGGCATAACCGATACAAGCATGCTGAGACCACAGGTTTTTGCTCTTCAGGAGGGAAGCGCTTCTATTGGATTTGCAGCGTCAGAGAAGCAGGCCATTGATGCCACTCTTGAGAGTCTCGCCGCCCACGATCCGCGCTTTTGGGGCCGGGCGGATTCGTACTGGAATGCCCGGGGTGGAAGTCATTCCGATGGGGGCGCTTTCACGTTCACGGTTCAACCCAATGGCAATGGAGCAACCCTGTTTTGCGCAGACAAGTTTGGCAGGCGAATCAGCGTGAATGGGGCAAAGAAAACTCATTTTGAAATGACACCGCAAAGTGCATCCTCACAGTCGTCAAGCGGCGGGAATGGTTTTAATCTGAAAAAGGACGGTTTCTTAGCCGGCGAGTTGTTTCAAGATGTTACTGGAAAACTAGCAACGTGGACATATAACGATTTTACCGGTTTTTTGGAGAACGTAGAAGTATCGGCACTCGATACCAAAGATGCCGGCAGCGCCGTCGAATTGTTGACGCTCTTGATGGATCGCCATTATCCCACAGGCGGGCTGCGGCGCAGCAGTCTTCTTTCCCTGGTAGATCAAAGTTTCGCCAGGCTAGTGCAATTCATGAAACAGGGGTATTTTGAAAGCTGCGTCTATATTTCCCATAACGGTAGTTTGACTAGTCTCGATGGCTTGAGGTCAAGATCTATTGATGAGCAGCAAACCGTGGTCATCGACGCACGCGGTTTTCCGCAGGAGGGGAATGACTCCGTGGCCATGAATATTGTCCGTTTACATCAGGAAGGAGTGCGAAGATTCATGGCAGTGCACGCCCGGGGGCACCGCTTCATAGGAACGGGCTTTGGCCCTGAGACCCACGGCGTTCGGATCGATGTTTATGGATCATCCGGCGATTACCTCGCTTCCGGCATAGATGGAGCTGAAATCGTGGTGCATGGCAATGCCCAAGACCAGCTGGCACAAATTATGAAGGACGGGACGCTGGTGGTCCATGGCGATGTGGGGCAGGCGTTTATGTACGGTGCAAAAGGTGGAAAGGCCTTTGTTCTCGGCAATGCTGCGGGTCGGCCTTTGATCAATGCCGTCGGCAAGCCGCGGGTGGTCATCAACGGTACTTGCCTGGATTATCTTGCAGAATCGTTCATGGCGGGAGACGCACTGAATAACGGGGGATTTGTGATTGTGAATGGAATAACGTTTTGCAAGGGCGCCCTTAAGGGGGATGAAGACGGTGATTTTGCCGAACTTGACGAGCCTTATCCGGGCGGCAACCTCTTTTCACTGGCGTCGGGAGGTGCTATTTACTTTCGCGATCCGCACGAAAAGATCTCCATCGATCAGCTTAACGGCGGAGAGTTTGCCGAACTGACGGAAAGAGACTGGGCGACAGTAAAGCCCTATCTGGTTAAGAACGAAAAACTTTTCGGCATTCCTTTGAAACGACTGCTCACGGTAAATGGAGAGGAATTGCATCCGTCGCGGGTTTACCGGAAGATTAGACCCAGTCAGCACCATGCGCTTCAGGCCGAGGAGGCTTGGGTGACAAACGATATGGATAACGACGTCACCCTGTGATGACGGACAGGGTCATCATTCCCAGAAGTTAGCATTCGAGCAGTACAGACTATTCTAATTGTGGAATGGCTCCTCAAAGAAGCTGCATGACATATGGTCATCCGGCACACGAAGCAATCCAATCTAAAATATGATCGAATCGCTCCTGCGTCATTGCGTGACCTCTGGCAAAACCCCTGTGCTGCAAATTCTCCGGATTTCCGCAAGCGGCAAATGCCTCTTTTGCAGCCTTGGTGATGAGCCCGGCATCTCGCGAGTACTTGTCATCTTTTCCTGAGACAAGAAGGGTCTTTCTTGGGGCGATGCATTTAACCAAATCCTGAATGTCAAACCTCTTGGTGAAACCGGGTATTACTTCTGCCATTTCAATGCCTGTGCCAAATTCCATTTTGTTTGCGTAAGTACACGCGGCGTTGCTTGCACAAGCGAAGCGAACCTTCGCTTCCAAAGCCGAGAAGAACAGCACAATATTTCCACCATACGAGTGACCCAGCGTCCCTACGTGACCGCTGTCAACCATTTTGTGGTTAAGAAGAATGGAGAAGGCACGAGCAGCGTCGGACAGAATCTTTGTCATCAGAAAATCACCACGTACGAGGCGGTAGGCCATTTCATTATAGTGCTGCAGCCAATCGTCCATTCGATGCGGAGCGGGCACGACGCCGCTTCCGTTTCTGCGCCGGTCTTCAAAGCAGATTGAGTCGGGGGCAAGTACTACAAACCCTCTTTTGGCCAGCTCCGGCCCAAATGCCTGCAGCGGATTACCATACTCCCCGCAGACTTCGCTCTTGCCAAGATGCCATTGGTTGTCGTGCTGGTGAAATACGAGAACACCGGGGAAAGGGCCTTTCCCATGCGGTATCAACAAGAAGGCTCGAATTTCATCCTGCTCATCCCCATCATAGCGGATAAGGATTCTCTTGCACTGCTGTTCATTCTCCCATCCCAGGATTTCGTAGGAAACAGGAGACGTGGAAGATGTAAAGCGCAAGAATTTGCTAATCTCTTGCCGTAGGTTCGTACTGCTCATATGAGGCTATCCCCATTAGTATGCAATAAGCGTCTTCCTCTAATTATCGGTTGGTTGGTCGATATGAATCGGCCTTTCTGAATTGATTCTGAATCAGGGAAGATGCCGAGATATCGTATCGAAAATCTATTGATAGATACAAAAATCTAGCGCAGGTGTCAAGGCTTTTGGGGATTCTCTTTCTTCTGGAGACAAAGACGTGGTTAAGGTCGTCGGCCTACGCTGCCGCCTATGATCATATCAGGCCGCCTGCTTAATTTAAATTTAACCGCAACCTAATCCCACAAACTCCTGTATCTAATACAGGCAACATTCTAAGATTTGTCGGAGGTTTAACGGTTGAAGATCTATTGGATAAAGTCGCGATTGCTGTTCGCTTTCCGTAAGAGCATCAAGGTAAGAGGAGGTGGCTAAAATGAGAAACGTAAAGACTTTCCCGCGCAAGAGCTTGTTTTCTCGTCCCTTTATTTCTCCATTGACGTCATTCTCAGTTCCCGTAAGGGAACGGAACCTGCAATATCAAAAGGGACTGCAGTTGACATTAGTTGTCAGCCTCGTCATTTGCATTGGGGCCTTCCAGTTTCTTCCAAAGAAGATGCTGTTGGCATCGAAGCCCGGGGATATCGAACAATTCGTATTGCTTGCGGAAGATGTTCCGCCGCCCACCAGACAGTTGAATCAGCCGCCGCCACCCCGGCCCATGGTTCCAATTCCGTCTGATGACGACGACATTCCTGAAGATCTAACTCTGGCAGAAACCGAACTCGATTTTGATGAAGTACCGCCGCCGCCACCGCCGCTTAGAGAATCAGAAGACGATCAGTACACGTTCATCGCATATGATAGTCCTCCTCAACTTATTGGCGGCTTTGTCAGCTTACAGAAGTATCTCAAATATCCTGAATTAGCCAGGCTGGCGGGAGTGGAAAGTAGGGTAATTGTTGGCGTCCTTATTGACGAGAACGGAAAGAGCGTAAAGACACAAATATTAAAGGGTTCCGGTAAGGACGTTGGATTCGAAGAGGCGGCGCGGGCAGCGTTGATGCAAGTCAAGTGGATCCCGGGGCGTCAGCGTGACAGACCCGTAAAAGTGTGGACCTCCATAGCTGTCAATTTCCAATTGGAGAAGGCTTGAACATGATTTGTAGGTCGCCTCATAGGTTTATTGAAAATTAATATTTTGGAGGTTGAAATGAAGCAAGAAAAATCGGACTATTTATCCGGGGGCTTATTTTGCGGCATGATCTTGATGATACTCGGCTCACTTTTCCTGCTGCAAAACTTAGGCTATATTTCATCTGGAGTCTGGGGTCTCTTCTGGCCCTCTTTAGTCATTCTGTGGGGCATAGCAATCATTCTCAGGCCACCTTCCGCTTACGCATGCTGCTGTTATCCTCATAGAGATGCAAGAAGAACAGAATAGCATCTCGAATTTTCCCTTATGCAACAATTTGTGTGGGAGGGG
This sequence comes from Bacteroidota bacterium, assembly GCA_030624545.1. GTDB lineage: Bacteria > Zhuqueibacterota > JdFR-76 > JdFR-76 > DREG01 > JAUXJX01. The sequence continues at coordinate 8,371 of JAUXJX010000056.1, forward strand.
GAGGCGGGTTTGTATCGGATATAGTCTTGTACGGCGATAGTTTTCGATTTTACGGGTTGAAAGAGTAAGGCCAAAGGAACAATACCCGAAAGCCGGGCTCCCCGTTATCGTGGCGAACTGGCCCTCGTTCAACACCGCGGGTCGTTGCAGGAAGATGTAAATTCAGAATAGTCGAGTCGAGATTAACGTAA
>JAUXJX010000422.1 GCA_030624545.1 Bacteroidota bacterium
ATGGATGTTGGCAGGATCGGTAGCACAGACATTCCTGTCTGTGTAAGCAGACAATGTTCAAAAGGCACAGACATTCTTGTCTGTGTAAGCAGACAGGGTTAAAACGCACAGACAGGAATGTCTGTGGTAGCAATATGGATTGGATTTTGCTTATGATTCTTCATCGATCTGCCTGATTCTCCGCTCGTGCTTTCCCCCATCAAACTTCGTATTTAACCAGGTCTCCACAATTTCCAGCGCTGTCTCGAGAGACATCACTCTCTCCCCCAGCGACAACATATTGGCATCGTTGTGCGCCCTGGCCAGTCGGGCAGATTCGGCGTTCCAGCACACCGCACAGCGAATGCCGGCCACGCGGTTGGCCACAATTGCCTCCCCATTGCCCGAACCTCCCAACACGATGCCGCGGTCATACTCCCCTCGAGCAACGGCCTCCGCCACCGGCCGGATAAATTGGGGAAAATCTACAGACGCGGTGGAGTCCGTACCGAAATCCCGGACGGAATGGCCCTTCTCTTCAAGAGAGGTTTTGATCTTTTCTTTGTAATTATAGCCGGCGTGGTCCGAGCCGATGGCGATTTTCATTATGTTGTCCTTAGTTTGAACTGTCATTTACCTTAAATTATTGATTGCCTGGATTAATACCAACCTAGAAAAGCACGCCGAATCCACCGCCAATGAAGAAATCCGGCGCTGAACTCGATAAACCTGCGCCGCCGTGAACGTCTAGCTGTAGGTTTGGTCGCGCCAGGTAGGTATAGCCGTTGTGGAAGACGACGATCGCGCTACCCGTCTCGGGCAACGTTGCCGCCACTTCGGCGAATGCTCCCCAGCGTTCGCTGAGAGACGTGCCGAGCACCAGCGTTCCACCCCAAAGAAAGCTTCGGTCGTTGTTCGCTGTGGGTAACGCTGCCATTACTTGACCTCCGATAGACCAGGACGCAGTCAGATCCTTGCCAGCGGTCAGAATCAGCTCCGGGTCAAAATCATCACTGGAAAATTCGTCGTCGCCGGTGGGCAGAGATAGAGTCACAATGCTCGCCAGGTCCCATGCCGCGTTAGTCGGGCTGAGCTGAATCTTTGCCCCTATGGAGCTGTCGCCGAAGCCCGACAGACTGTTGGAATTCCGGACATCGATATGGTCCGGAATGCCGAAGCGGAGCTCGAAGCGCTGTGCAACGGCCCATCGCACCAGCATCTCCGGCCCTGACAGCACTTTGGTTTTGCTCTCCCCATGTTCCCATGTGAATCCGCTTTCAAGTTGAACGTGGCCAAAGGCAGCCACCACGGCGCTCGCGGTAAAGCCAGGTCTGTCCGTTACTAGATTCGTCTGGGCGAATGCAAAGCCTGGCACGAGCAAACCAAAGATCCCTAGCGTGAGCCTCATGTTTCGTGTTCTATTCTTGACCATGTTCTTTACTCTTTCTCTTGACAACCTTGATCTGGCATTGATCCTCCCTAATAGTTCATTAGGCTTAATCATAAGCGGTCCAGTTGATCCGATGTAAATTAGCCAGGAGCAGGGTGGAAAACAAGCAAAATCTAGATCTGATCCGAAATCAGGACTAATGGACAGGTGTGGCCGGTGCTTGTGAAAAGTGATTGGCGACGAGATGATCCGAAGCGATGGGAATTTCTGTTCGGAGTTTGTTATTCAGGCCGATTGTGCCACTGGCGCCAATCACGATTACTTTCATAGCGCTTTCCTCCAAGTTATTTGTCTGTTTCGCCATGGCTCTCAGGCACTCTGAGAATAAACTGTAAGCAATTCACAACCGTTCAGTTCTTACTCAGCAATTTGTAGACTCCGTAAAGCTCGTGCCGGTGCGCAATGTTCCGAGCAGACCGTTTAGAACGCCATTCGCTGCCAGCCTTTTTTGCCAGGCGTTCTGGGTGGAAGCCCAAGAATCTCTCGACCCAGGTCTACATAATACCTGTAATTTTCAATTGGTGTACCATTAGGGATACGGTGGTCTAAACCAAATGAGATCCCACCTTCCTGCATGATCGGCTGCATTTTATATTCAATCTCTCGTCTGATTTCCTCCTTTGTCTTTCTGAGAACATGCTTATCAATCCCACCTCGCATCGCAATTCTGCTGCCATACTTTTTACGAATTTCGACGACATCCATGCCGGCCGCCGGCTCAAATGGGTGCATAGAGTTCAAACCACAATCCAGGAGTATATCCAGAATTGCATTGAAATTTCCGTCCGTATCCATATCAAAAATTTGCGTGCTGCGGGAGGAAACCAATTCCCAAATCGTCCGGAAATACGGTTTAATGAACTCCTCTATTTGAGACGGACCAATCATCGGACCATCGTTGCCCGCCAGATCTTCATGAACCGATAACTGGTCGATCACCAGCTTGTCGCTAATGCGCTCAAGAACCTTGAAAGATGTCTCAGTTATTGTGTGGATGATATCATGCATTAAATCCGGCTGTTCATAATAACACAGACACGCATTTTCTGCACCCATCAGGTCTCGCGGTGTATCAAAACCACCGGGAATATTGGCGACCACCAAAGCTCCCCGCGCCTGCTGTTTCCCGGCATTTTCGACCGCGTTCCAGTCGATACGATCTTCGTGAAATTCGAACAACGGTTTAAGCTTAAGCCAGTCATCCATGTTCTTTACCGGATAATCCAGGGGAAGAGGGATGGTTGCGGTTCTTTTGAAAAGTTTGGTGGTCCGACCGAGTTCATCCTGTTGGATTAAATAGCTGTCCGTGTCTTCGATGACTTTCGGCTTTTGTTCACTCCTAACGCCGGTATTCCCGCCGCAATTGACAACATTTACGTAGTCCCAATCAAAAGCAACCAAATCGATTTCTTCCTGGCTTGCTCCCTGGACTCTCCATTCATTTTCTAAACCCACCAGCAAACCAAAAAGCTCGACAAACATTTGTCGATCAGTCTGACCAAAGGCCATCAATTCGAGGTATTGTTCTCGACTAAACCGCATTATGATTTATTGGCTTTGCAACTGTTTGGCCTGTGGGGCCATTCTATAGTTTTCTTGATAACTCGCTAAGGTTACAATTTTTTTATTGATTCGCAAGGGGAAATTGACTATTGGGAAGCATTGCTAGCGTCCATTATTGATAAATTCTTGCCACCAAGGCACCAAGTCACTAAGAACATAGCACTTATGCCATCAGTGTGCAAAAAACTGTTTGAG
>JAUXJX010000261.1 GCA_030624545.1 Bacteroidota bacterium
GAAATACAAAAGCACAGAAATATCCACACATTTGCTAAAGATGAGAATGATCCGTGTTCATGTAACGGGCAAAATCGGCAACCCTGGCACTTATGTCGTTACGCCGATCGATCGGGTCTCGAGTCTCATCTACAGAGCTGGTGGATTGGGTGTACATGCCAAACAGCAAGAGTTACACATTAAACATCGGGATAACGGAGAAACGCTAATCGACTTTTCCGCATTTCAACAATTTGGTGATCTGAGTCAGAATCCCTATGTGCGCAGCGGCGATATTATAATAGTGCCCCCCGTAAATTTTGCTGAAGAGGTGGTGAGGGTGGAGGGATTTATTGGCAGACCTGGCTATTATCCCATTAAGCCCGGTGAAACTTTGTTCGAGTTTCTCAACCGATATGGCATTATCAATCTCATTCAGAAGATATCCGAAATCAGCATCAATCGAGACGGTGACGTTTTCACTTTTGATATGACGGACGAAAAAGCTCAGCAGACCATTTTGAGAGCGGAAGACGCGATTACTATACCAAAGATGATTCGAGAAGTATATGTGATGGGCGCGGTTCTGAAACCCGGATCATATAGATTTGTTTCGAATCTGCGCGCGAAAGACTATGCGGGGGAAGCAGGTCCTACTGAGGATGCAGCCAGTTTGGACAAAATTCGCGTTCACCATACGGATACCGGGATATCTGAGAAAGGTGAGAATGCCGAGGTTTACCCCGGAGATGTCATCGAGGTTCCGACCAGGCCGAGCCGGCGGCTTTCCGAATACCTCCAAATTGCCAGCACAATAGCCACGCTAGTCATCGCATATTCCGCAATCAATCGCAATTAATTACCGGAACTGACATGCAGACTACATTTGGTGATATTTTTTGCATTCTGGTAAAATGGCGCAAGTTTATTATCCTTAACCTTATTCTGTTCGTTCTTGTCTCCGCCATCGTTGCGCTTATTTTGCCAGTGGAATATACCTCTACCGGAACTATTCTCCCTCCGCAAGAGGAAGCAGGAATCGAACTGGGATTTCTGTCGATGTTAACGGATCTTCCGGTAGGCATTCCATCTCTGCCAGGATTTGTCCGGCCTGGCGAGCTGTACTTGGCGCTGCTCCGCAGTCGCAGCGTACGTGATTCCGTTATCCAACGACTCGATCTCATGGAGTACTTTGGGACTCAATACATGACAGACGCCTTGACGAAGTTGGCAGGCATAACCAATTTCGATCTGACCGAGGAGAATATTCTCGTGATTCAGGCTACTGATCGCACGCCGGAATTTTCTCGGAAAATTGTAACCACCTACATGGAAATGCTCGACAGAGTGAACCAGAAGATAAAAAAGACCTCAGCTCAGAATTTTAGGGAATTTCTAGAAAAGAGGCTTGCGGAAGCTGATGATGACCTAAAGCAGGCCGCGGAGCGCGTCCGCAACTTTCAAATGGATCATAAAATAATTGCCCTGGAGGAACAGACAAGAACGGCCATAGAGATGGCCGCCAAGCTCATGGCGGAAATTCAAATGAAAGAGGTCGAACTGCATCTGGCAGAGAAGAATTTGGATCCTACCCATGCTACAGTTGTTCAGCTAAAATCACAGCTAGTGGAATTCGAAAAACAGTTGGACAAATTGGAGATAGGCGCAGGGCTTAATTCGGAGGATTACATCATTCCCTTCTCGGAAGTCCCGGACTTGGCTATGCAGTATGCTTTCCTTACCAAGGACTTGGAAGTCCTTAAAGCAATCTATACCTTATTAACTCAGCAGTTTGAACAGGCCAAGATCCAGGAGAAAAAGGACATTCCTACCTTACGAGTTTTAGATTTGCCCAACCTCCCCGACAAGAAAAGTAAGCCGCAACGCAGATTGATTGTGATGGCCGCCGCCTTCCTCAGTATCCTCGTCAGTATTTTCGTGATTTTCTTTGTGGAATATCTGAACCATATGAAAACGATGGATAGCGAACGGTATGAAAAAATCATGCAATCATGGCAGACGTTGCGGTCGGATATACGACTTAGGAAGAAAGATAGATAGACAAGATTGATTTCAATTTTCTCTCAAACAGAATTTAAATGAAGATGCGAATCGCATTTATGGCGCCGGAAAACAGCATCCGAATGTATAATTGGGCCAGGGAGTTGCAGAATCGCGGTCATCGAATCATTTTCCTCTCCGAAAAACCTCACAGGGTTCCTCTTGATGTCCCATTCAAATTGCTCCCGCTTCGTTTGAAGAATAACTACTTCAAATTTTGGGTCAACAAGAACAAAGTGGAGCGCGAGCTCCGCAACTTTCGGGCGGATGTTGTCCATGCTTTTTATACAACCAATTACGGTGTCCTTGCAACAAGACAACGCGTATGTCCGTCGGTAGTTACCATCGGTGGTTCAGATCTGCTGATAGAACCCCGGCGTCATCGATTTTTCAAGTGGGTGAATCAATACATCTCCAAAAGAGCAACGATTCTCAATCCGGTTTCGGAGCCATTAAACAGAATTTTGGAGACCAGCTACGGTGTCAAGAACAAATCTGAGATATTTCCGGCAGGGATTGATGGAAATGAATTCCATCCCGCCAAAGATAGGGCCGGGAGACCCTTGCGCGTAATAAGTACGAGGAACTTCAAACCGGTTTATAATCAGAAACTGCTGATCCGGGCAATTCCTCAGGTCTTGGAGCAATTTACAGATGTTCAGTTTGTTTTTCTGGGAGCTGGCCCCGAAAGAGAAAACCTAGAGAGACAACTATCGTCGTACGCACAGGTTAAGTGGTACGGCTGGCAGCCAAGAGAGAATTTGTCCTATGAATTGCGCCATTCCCACATCTATGTTTCAACTTCGTTGTCGGACGGCACCTCGTCCAGCTTATTGGAGGCCATGGCATCCGGCACATTTCCCATAGTAACGGATATCCCGGCTAATCGAGAATGGATCGATGATGGCATTAATGGATTCATCATTCCAACTGACGATGGGGAAGTGCTAGCAAGGAGGCTTATTGACGCAATGGGCGATGATGAATTGCGAAAAAATGCGGAGAAAATGAATCGAGATCTGGTTTTGCAAAAAGCCGATGTTCAAAAAATAGTGTCAAAACTGGAAAAAATCTATTCGCGAATTGCGAAGGAAGCCGAATAACAAGCCGGTATTATTCACAAATTATGATATTAAGGCTAAGACCTCCGCATGCTGTCATCCCGGCATTCCGGGATCTTTTTCAAGATGAAGGAAAAAAGATATTGCCAACAGATACTTTGGGTCCAAAAGATCCCTTCGTGATGACATTTATGTGGTCTTATGAATAATCCAGGTTAATTGAACTTACTATTATATTTACTTAATCGCGATCTGCAGACAACCACACAAATGGTCTATTATATCTCACGGGCAACACAATTATGTCACTTTTTCTCGTAACCGGTGGGGCGGGTTTCATAGGATCGAATATTGTTGAAGAACTGCTTCGACGGGGTGAAGAGGTTCGAATTCTCGACAATTTCTCTACAGGAAAGCGCGAGACCACTTCGGAGCTGCTTTCTTTGGCGGATAAGAAGTGGCCGGATTCATCACCGCATCTTGAGCCGGCGGATGACGGCTCTAGATCTCATCACACACTGGAGGTGGTAGAGGGAGATCTTCGATCATATCACATTGTGCGTGAAGCAGTCGACGGGGTGGACTTTATTTTGCATCAGGGTGCCTTGCCGTCGGTTCCCCGTTCGGTTCAAGATCCCATAACAACCAATGAAGTCAATGTGATCGGGACCTTAAATATTCTGAATGCCGGCAAAGATGCCGGAGTGCAACGGATTGTTTATGCTTCATCCTCATCCGTATATGGTGATTTGGAGATGCTTCCGAAAACAGAGGAGATGCTTCCCAAGCCGCTATCCCCTTATGCGGTATCAAAAATGGCTGCTGAAAAATATTGTCAAGTCTTTACCAAGCTCTATGGACTCGAAACGGTCTCCCTGCGATATTTCAATATATTCGGCCCGCGTCAGGATCCAAACTCACAATATTCGGCGGTGATTCCGAGATTTATCAAACTCATTATGGAAAACAAATCGCCAATGATCTACGGTGACGGCGAGCAAACGAGGGATTTCACCTATGTAAGAAATGTGGTTGATGCGAATCTCTTGGCGTGCGAAAGGGATCTAAAGGATTTTTCAGGAGAAGTGTTTAATGTCGCTTGTGGAAAACGAGTGACAATAAATAACCTGGTGGACAAGACGAATGAAATCTTGAAGTCAAATGTGAAACCTGTCAATGAAAAATCTCGCCCGGGAGAAGTGATCCA
>JAUXJX010000508.1 GCA_030624545.1 Bacteroidota bacterium
GCCGCAATAGGATTCATTCTGATTATGTTCTTTTTATTAGCGGGTGTGACGACTATGATCTATGTCCGCAGCCAGCTTAATATGCCAGGGCCGAACTAGCGAGCAAGTTTTTTCAGGATGCAGGTTTATATTGATGAAAAATAGGTCGGGACGTGTAATTGGCTTCGAGAAAATTAACAATTCAGTGGCAGCAGATAAACGCCTGGATTTTTCTTTTGAGACAGTGAGCCAATGGCACACGACGGCGCCACAAAACATATTTCCCGCTTAAGAAGCTATCGCCAAGACCCGCCGCCAAACAATGTGAGTTCGGTAGACCACGGATTTGCGCGATTCCTCTCCATTTCCTCCAAAATCAAATATCTTTCAAGCCTGAATTAATTCTTGCAAGGAATAGGATTTTTGTATCATTTTCAGGTGGACTATAATCCTTTTGCTTCCGGTCACATTATCGTTAATGAACTTATTTGTTATTTATCAGCTAGATCCCGAATGGACAAAATTCTCACAGGAACCGTCGAGCGCATTACGTATCAGAACGAAGAAAACAACTACGTGGTGGCGAGACTGCGCGTGGATGGAGGCAGTACTAACCTGGTGACCATCGTCGGCACGCTGCCCGCCGTGTTTGAGGGGGAACGAATTCGCGCCGGGGGAGAGTGGCAGAAGCACCGCAAGTTTGGCTATCAATTTCATGTAACGGAATTTACTTCATTGCCGCCCACAACTGTGCAGGGGATTCAGAAGTACCTGGGGTCGGGACTCATTTCGGGTATTGGACCCGTCTACGCGGAAAAGATCGTCAAGACATTCGGCCTCGAGACGCTGCGAATGCTGGACGAGAGCCCTGAACGCGTTAAAGAAATTGACGGGATAGGCAAAAAGCGAGCCCAACAAATTAGGGAAGCCTGGCAGTCGCAAAAGCAAGTCCGTGAGGTAATGCTGTTCCTGGCCGGCCATGGCGTGGGCACCGGATATGCAATCAAAATCTTCAAGCAGTATGGGCACCAGACGCTCGCGATTCTGCGCAAAAATCCCTATCAATTGGCGGATGATATCTGGGGAATTGGATTTCTTACGGCAGATAAAATCGCCAAAAATATCGGCGTCAGCGAGCACGAACCGGCGCGGATAGAATCCGGCATCAAATACTCGCTGAATCTCGCGACGGAACAGGGACACCTCTACCTGCCGAAATCCGAATTGGTTCAATCGGGCTCTGAGCTGTTGAAACTTCCGGAAGGCGCATTGAGCGAGGTTTACAAAACCTTGGTGAGATTGGGCCATTTGATCGAGGAAAGGGATTGCGTATTTCTTCCCCAATACCATCAGGCCGAAACGGAATTGGCGCAAATGCTGGTCCGGCTGCTCAACGCTCCATTTCGGCGCATCGGAAAAGATTTAGCCCAGGGCTGGCTGGAAAAAATTAGAACGCAGGGAATCGAATACAACCAAAAGCAGAAGGAAGCGATTTTCCGTTCACTATCTGAAAAGGTCCTGGTTATTACAGGCGGACCCGGGACGGGAAAGACTACGCTTGTGCAAGGCATTATTCAACTGTTCGCTCAACTGCGGCAGACCGTGCGATTGGCCGCACCCACCGGCCGTGCCGCCAAGCGGCTTTCCGAAACCACCGGACAACCCGCTTTCACTATTCATAGGCTGCTGGAATTTGAGGGCGGGAGAAGGCAGTTTAACCGCAATGCTAAATATCCTCTCCATTTGGATGTATTGATCCTGGATGAAGTTTCCATGGTGGACACACTGCTTGCGCGGCATTTGCTTGAAGCCTTGCCGGCTGCTGCGCGACTAATATTGGTTGGAGACGTGGATCAATTGCCGTCAGTGGGCGCCGGAAACGTCCTCAAGGATATCATTCGGTCGAAAAGAATACCTGTTGTGCTTTTGGATGAAATCTTCCGGCAGGAAAGAGACAGTATGATTGTTCAGAACGCCCACCGCATCAATCGCGGCCTCACGCCGGAAATGACAAGAAAAAGTCCGGGTGAATCCAGGAGAAATGCTTCAGGCAGCCATCGAATTCGGCCGAGGGATGACTTCGGCGATTTGCTTTTTGTGCAGGAGGAGGAACCGGAAGATGCGTTGTCTTTGATTCTCGAACTCTGCGCCGAAAAGCTGCCAAACCGTTATGGTTATGATCCGGTTCGTCAAATACAGATCCTCACACCCATATACAAAGGAATTCTCGGTGTGGACAATCTGAATAAGATGCTGCAAGACAGGTTAAATCCAAACGCTCTGGCTACCCAAATTGGAAAACATGAATTTCGCGTGAAGGACAGGGTCATGCAAATTCGCAATAATTACGACAAGATGACCTTCAATGGCGACATCGGCCACATAAATTTAATCGACTTGAAGGATCAGAAAGTTATTGTGGATTTTGATATGCCCGTTACTTATGAATTTAGTGAATTGGATGAAATGGTGCTGGCCTACGCCACTACCGTGCATAAGAGCCAGGGATCCGAGTTTCCGGTCGTGATTATGCCAATCGTAACACAACATTATATCATGCTGCAGAGGAATCTTCTTTACACGGCATTGACTCGCGCGCGCGAATTGATGATTTTGATCGGCACGAAAAAGGCGTTAGGAATGGCAGTCAGAAATAACCGGGTGCAGGAAAGGAACACGCGTCTGGCAGAAAGGCTCGGAGCGGCGCTCTAAAGCGGGCATCAGCATGGAGGAAAACGCACTATTACAAAAACCATGCCATTTGCATCTCATTTCCCTTGACTTTTGCACTCATTTCGTGTAAATTGAGTCGACTGCCGGAATCGAGCGGCATAA
>JAUXJX010000022.1 GCA_030624545.1 Bacteroidota bacterium
CGTCCCTGGAGGAGCACCAGCGCTTGTTTTTCCAAACTATGCCAAAGGCCTGACTGCCTCTTCTGTTCCGTATTGGGGAGATCCGGCTGGTAGTAAAAGCCTGCCTGGCCTGCGGTTACGGCCTGACCTCCCTGCTTTGCGCCGGGGAACCTATCCAGGATGGCAGCGGTGGTATTGGTGGTTTTTTTCGAGCAAATTCCAAAAATCATGAGTCGCTACTCTTCTCAGTTATTTTGATCTCTTCGATCCCGCAGTACTTTGGCCGGGGTTCCGACGGCGATACTGAACTCCGGAATGCTGCCGTTTACCACTCCATTTGCTCCGATGATCGAATCCCTGCCGACATCGGATCCATCCAGAATCGCCACGTGAGCTCCTAACCAACATCCTTCTCCCACGGCGATTCCCTTTGAGGTTCGTCCCTGGATTAAGACAGGAATATCGGTACGGTCCGCGATGTGGTCTCCGCCTACCATATAGACATAGGAGGCCAGAAGTGTGTTGGCTTTAATCTCAATTTTGCTCAAAGAGGAGATCACACAATTGAATCCAATATTGACATTATCGCCCAGTATGATGTCACCATCGTGGCAAGTGAGTATAGTGTTTTTGCCGACAAAAACGCCGTCGCCAATATCGAGCCCAAAATTCCCTTCGCCTTTGGCATCCAACACACAGTTATCATCGACCACCACATTGTCACCGATTCTGATTTTGGAGGGATGCCGAATCGTGACATTCACACCGAAGGCAACGTTTCGACCGACCTTGCCAAGAATTATCGGATAAAGCTTACTTCTAAGAAGGAGGCCTAAGGCGCCCGGCATCCAACTGCAGAGCGTGATGATCAACTCGTACTTCACCATTTTGAAGAAGCCGGGTTCGCCCAGAAATAGTTCTTGATATTTTTGGGACTTCGATTTCTTCTCATCAAAAAGTGCCCGTTGTGTGTCAAGAATTTCCTTGTCGACATCGTCTTGGATGTCAAGAGTTGAAGTGGACATGTCAATCTCCTTATTGGTGTTTTCTACGAATTCTTCCGGTTTTTTGCCCTGTTTTCGGAATGCCAGGAGCACTCCGCCAAAGATGCCGAGCATCAGAATCATACCATAGGCGATCCAGGAAAACGCAACACATTCTGCAACCGTGGCGCCATAGGGAATCAGGAAGAAAACATAGAGGTTTTCACGTAATCCAATCGCATTAATCGAAACAGGGATCATCATGACAAATAGTGCGATTGGAATGATGAACAGATATTTCGTTAGGGTGATTTCCATTCCCAGCGCTTCGGAGATCAGCCAGTAATGCACGATTACGTTGATTTGCAGTACAAAGGACAAGATCATCGCCCAGAATAACGCCTTGCCTTTTCCTCGAAATTCCTTAAAGGCGTCGGCAAACTTCTTGCCCTGTTTTTTGAAGAGTTTTAGTCCGGGCTTGTCAAACAACATGCCAAGTTTGGTCACCAGACCCTGGTTCATAAATATGAAAACGGTGGCAAGAACCATAAGCGCGAATACGCCCAGCACCATGTAGGTCAAGTTGGGGATCTTGTCTGTGAAATCAGATGCCACGAAGATCGCAACGACTGCAAATGCCAGGAGCGCAAGCAAGCCCAGAAATCTCTCCACAATAACGATGGTTATAGATTTTGATTTCGGAACGCCATGCCGCCAGGTATCGTATGCGCGAACCACGTCGCCGCCTATTGTGGAAGGCAAAATGTTGTTGAAATACATGGCCACCGCATAGGACTGCACGAGATAGGAGACGGGCACTTTTCTGTTCTGGGCCGCCAGGAGAATTTGCCACCGGAAGGAACTGGCATAATAGCCAACTGCCTGAAGTGAAAATGACATAAGCAGCAAGTAGATATTCGCCCCTTTCACCGAAATCCAAATCTGTCCCAAATTGGTTTTGCTCAATACCACGTAAATTAGCAGAACGCTTACGGCAAATTTGAAAGCCGTCACTGCCATTCTTTTTAGATTCAACTTCTTGGGCGTCGTTGGAATCTCAAGTGACTTTTGGATCTCTTGTGCGGTTGATTCACTCATTTGAAATGTCCGATTTCTACAATGGCTTAGAAACAGCTTCGCCACGTCAGTCCCATTCTCGAAGTCTTTGGAAAATGGACGAGTGGCAAGAAGGAAATTAAGAGTTTTTCTAGTTAAGAAGGCCTTGTTCTATGTACCAATCGGCTGTAATCTGCAATCCTTTACGCAGCGGTACGCTGGGCCTATAGCCGATATCTTTCTTTGCTTTCGAAATGTCAAAGGCACGATCCTTGATAAAAAAATCGACACGTCTGCGAAATATTGGCGGCTCTATCCTCAAGGGCCTGCAAACCAATTCACATAAGAAGCCTGCCAGCCAAACCGGCCAAACGGGAATTTTCAAACTGGAGATTTTCGTGCCAAAAATCTCCGCCAGGGATTTCACAAACTCATTCAGGGTAATGTATTCCTCGCCGCCAATTGTATAGATGTTGCCAATCGCCTCGTTCCTTTCCCCGGCCAAAGCAATTCCCTCAACCAGATCTTCAACATAAGTGAGGTGATACAATACCTTTCCGGAACCGATCATGCGGAACTTGCCGTTCTTTACAAAACGGAAAATCTTGAGAAACCGGTTGTCGCCGGGACCAAAGATTCCAACAGGCCGCACCACAACTCCCTTCAGCCCTTTGTTGTGGAAATAGTCTAATGCAAGCAGCTCTCCTTCCATTTTGGATTCCTGATACCAATCGCCGGGATTATAGGGCGCTTCTTCTGTCGCCGGCGGATTAGAAATCTCGCCCTGAACACCAACGGTTGAGCAATGGACAAAGCGGTCAACCTTGCTTTCAAGCGCTTCGTCAAGAAGATTGCGCGTCCCATCCACGTTGACCCGCCAGAATTCGGATTTAGGAATTCCCTCCTGTCTGTAGGCAGCGGCGATGTGAAAGACAACGTCAACACCATCCATCTTACCATGAAGCGATTCACGATTCGATATATCATCGTAGACTATTTCGACTCCCAACGATTCCAACTGGCTGATGTTACTGGTTGGCCGGGCCAATGCCTTGACATGATATCCCCGCTTAACTAAATTCCTGCAGAGATATCCTCCCGTAAAACCGGTTCCTCCTGTAACAAAGGCTGTCCTTGCCATAACCTTCCTCAGTTCAAATCACTTATAGGAAAACACCATAATATGCCAACCCAACGGCCTTACAACGAATCTTGGAACTAGGTTGAATGCATTTACAAAAATTTCGTTGTATAAAACTGCTTTGATTCCTTTGTGCAATTTCGATTTCACCGGAAATCTTTCCGGGATGATTTTCACGTGCGAAAAGTCTGAAAGCAATTCTCTGAACTCGCCAATGGAGTACTTATTCAGAACCGGGGCATCTTCGTGTTCTAATTCCACCTTCATGATTTTGGAGAGAAAATTCAGCCACGAGATGCGGTTGTAAACCATCATTATGGCTTCGCCACCAGGCTTCAGAACTCGGTGAATCTCCTTCATCATCTTGCCCGCGTTGGCAGTATATTGAATGACCCCGTGGGCGTACACCGCATCGAATGAATTGTCATCGAATTCCATGTCTTCGCCGTTCATTCGCAAGAAGTCACCCTCCACCTCCGCAAAAGAAAAATTTTGCTTCGCCAGCTCTATCGATTTTTCCGCAAGATCAATCCCGGTTACTTCTGCTTTGCCCTCCGCGAATTTGACCAGATCAATTCCAATACCACAGCCGACTTCCAAAACTCTCTTGCCGGCATATCCGCTAAAATCCACGACGTTCGGAAGGTAGCGTAATTTGTCGAAGCGATAATCTGTCAAATCTTGAAAAAAACCCTCGCTTCCGACCGGATGTTTGGCAATTGCCAGGTCATGAATATGCTCATTCCAATAGGCGCGAATTCGTTCAATAAGATCCAAACTTGAGACTTCCGAGACGTTTACTTCCATCACAATACCTTCTAATTGGCGAATTTGTCGAACCACATTTCAAACATCATCAACGCCCAGAGCCGATGGCTGTGATTCTCTTTTCCCTGGAGGTGTTCATTTACCAATTGGCTCACGAATGTGGGACTAAATATTCCCTGGCTTTTTAGATGTTCGGGACTAAGCACGTCAGTCAGCATCGGGCGAAGTTCCTTTCGCAGCCAATTTTTTATCGGAATACTGAACCCCTGCTTGTCCCGGTATAGAATTTCTTCCGGCAGAATATCTCTCATCGCTCTTTTAAGGATATACTTGGTCTCTTTGCCCCTGAGTTTCAATTCACCGGGCATCCGGAAAGAAAGCTCAGCAACGCGATGGTCAAGAAACGGAACTCGAGCTTCAAGTGAGGTTGCCATACTCATCCTGTCCACCTTCACCAGAATGTTGTCCACCAGATAAGTCTTAAAATCCACAAAATTCTGCTGATTAAGGCGATCCATCCCGGCTGACTGGCGAAAATAATGCCTGATGAATTCATACGAGGACTGGCCGTTTACCATATGGGCAACATCAGGAACGAACATCTGGTGACGGTCCAGAGCAGATAGGAAAATCATCCATCGGACATGCTGTAAGTCGTCAGGATACGTGGCCCCTTCCACAAATCTCTTTGCCTTGTTAATGACTCCCTTCTTCTGCTCCTGAGGCGGAAGTAGATCAACCAGAGGCTTTAACACGCCCTTGCGAATAAACTGGGGCACCAATGACAGGGGACGGGCGATCTTATTCGCAACATAGGTTTCATACCCGGCGAAAAGCTCATCGCCTCCGTCGCCAGAGAGAATAACGGTCACATATTCTCGGGCCATTTTGGACACGAGATAGGTGGGAAATATGGAAAAATCTCCAAGGGGTTCATCCAGATGGTAAACCAGCTTATCCACCAAATCAACTGCATCCGGTTGGATGATAAATTCTGTGTGCTCGGTCTCATATTTTTTGGCCACGGCTCGAGCATAGTTCAGCTCGTTATAGGATTGGTCCTCGAATCCAATAGAAAAGGTCTTCACGGGCCGATCCATGATTCCGGCCATCAAACCTACAATTGTGCTCGAATCGATACCGCCGCTCAGAAACGCGCCAAGCGGCACGTCGCTGATCAGTCGCAATTTGACCGCGTCTCGAAGAGTCACACGCAGCTCTTCTTCATAATCTTTCTGGCTTTGGGAAGTTGGCTCGCAATCAATGTCCCAATATTTCCTAACTTGAATATTGTTATCCTGATAAATCAGGAAATGGCCCGGAGGTAACTTGCGAATCTTCTTGAAAATGCTGAACGGGGAGGGAATGTACTCATAAGTCAAGAATAAATTCACTGCTTCGAGATCGACCGTCTTGTCGATATTCGGAATCTGCAAAATTGCTTTCAACTCGGAGCCAAAGGCAAACACTCTGTCGTCCAAATAGTAGTAAAGCGGCTTAATTCCGACACGATCTCTTGCCAGAAACAATTTCTCTTCGTTCTGATCATAAATGGCGAACCCAAACATTCCGTTGAGATGCTGCAGACAGTCAATGCCATATTCTTCATAAGCATGGAGGATTGACTCAGTATCGCTGTCTGTTTGAAATTTGTGTCCTCTTTTTATCAACTCCTGGCGCAGCATCTGATAATTATAGATTTCGCCATTGAATACGATGGAAACGGTTCTGTCTTCATTGAACTGCGGTTGGTGGCCGCCGCTCAAATCGATGATGCTTAATCTGCGCATACCAAGGCCGAAGTTTCGGCAGGCGTATACGCCTTCGTCATCAGGACCACGATGCACGATGGTACTGCACATCTGCCTTAGCAGCGATTCATGAACAAATTGTTCACTGGAATGAAATGAGAGACCGCAAATACCGCACATAATCTAAGAGTGTTTAGTTGTCTGGTATATTAATATTATCGAGCAATTTCTGAATTTTCTTGACATAAATCCTGTAACTATATTCACTTGCGGCTAATTGTTGTGCGTTGTTCACGATGCGGGATTTTAGATCAAGATCCTCTAATATCCTCAGTATCCCACCTGCGAAACTCTCCGCATTAGCCTCTGTTAGAACTGCGACACTATCGCTCAAAACCTGTGTATGCGTAATTAAGCGTGTAGCCACAATGGGCTTTCCGGAACGCAAGTAGGAGTAGATCTTTAGGGGCGTATTGTTGCCGGAAATCCGTGGCGAAAGCAAAACATCACAGAATTCCACAAATCTTTCGGCATAATTGGGCGATACTGAGCCGGTGAAAGTGAAGTAGTCCGACAGTTGCTTTTGGCCCACCTTCCGTTCATAGTGATCAACCTGTTTCGGTTTTCCTCCAACCATGATGAAGTGCGCATTAGGAAATCCATCCATTACTTTTTGAGCGCCGTCAATGAGCAAATCGATGCCCTGATAGGGCTCGAAGGTACCGACATAGAGAATCTTAATCTTTGCGGCCCAACCGGAATCCGAGAATGAGAAATTGGAGTTGTGGCCATTCTTTTCCGAAAATAATGAGGCATAATCAACCACGTTTTCAATAAGAACATGATTTCTAGCGACAGCCAAATGCTCTACATATTTGTAGAGTTCCGGACATATGGTAATTACGCCCTCTGCGGATTTGAGAGTTGAGTTTTCCAGAAAATCAAAAACTCCATGAATCAATTTTGATTTTGTAAACTCGAAATTATGCAGTTGTTGGGGCAAGCTGGAATGCATATCATAGATATGAGGGATTTTAAACCACTTTTTTAACAGGATTCCCATGAAACCGGCTTCCTCATGAGTATGCAAAACGTCGTACTTCTTTTTCCGAAGGAGCAAAATTGTCTTGAGGAATAGGGCCAAGTCCATCGGAATTTTGGCGAGGGATGGGCCAATCTTGACATTCCTTACGAAAGGAATCGCAGGAGTTCGGTGAATCGCTACGTTGGGTATTTGGACATCCTGCCCGACATGATAGGTAACCAAG
This sequence comes from Bacteroidota bacterium, assembly GCA_030624545.1. Lineage (GTDB taxonomy): Bacteria > Zhuqueibacterota > JdFR-76 > JdFR-76 > DREG01 > JAUXJX01. The sequence continues at coordinate 6,947 of JAUXJX010000022.1, forward strand.
TCAACGGAATGTCCTAGTTCCGACAGAGCATGAAGTCTGCCCAATACGCTAAATGGAGTTCCCCTAGGCTGAAAGAATGGCTGTGGGGCGACCATAAGAATTCTCATTTTGCACCTGCGTGTTTCAAAATGCTACGTCTTTGAACGAATAAATTCTATTTTCAAGAATAAGCAAAAAAAATACCAAAGAAAAACTTTGGTATTTTTTCTGTTTACTTATATTAAGTTATTAATAATCAATCATATACGACCAATCCCATATCGGGACTTTCATCTCAAAAAGTGTTCAGATATGAAACAATGCACTATTCTCCGCCAGTCCCGTTTTGACGTCCCACAGAATGGTAGTCAAAACCCAACTTTCTCATTTTTTCAATCCCATAGATATTGCGCAAATCAAAGACCACGGGGGATTTCAGCAAAGCCTTGATTTTTTCCAAATCAAGACTTCGAAACTGATTCCACTCCGTCATAAAGATCATGGCGTCGCAGCCTTCAACGGTTTGGTAGGTCTCCTCGCAATATTCTACTTCCGGCAGATCCACTTTAGCATTCTCCATAGCCACGGGATCAAATGCTTTTACCTTGGCACCGGCCCGAATAATATTTCTGATTATGTCTATTGAGGGAGCATCACGCATATCATCTGTGTTTGGTTTGAAAGCCAGCCCCAAAACCGCGATGGTCTTTCCCTCCAAATCCCCCATCCCTTCCTTAATCTTATCAAACATTCTCTGTCTCTGCGCTCGATTCACATCGATGGCGGAGCCGATAATGCTAAGATCCGCGCCACGAGCCTTTGCCAACTGGTAAATCGCGGTAGTATCTTTTGGAAAGCAAGATCCGCCATATCCTGGACCAGGATGAAGGAACTTTTGACCGATCCGCTTATCCAGACCCATTCCCTTCGCCACTGCATGGACATCGGCGCCAACCAACTCACATAGATTCGCCATTTCGTTGATATAGGAGATTTTCGTTGCCAGAAATGCGTTAGCGGCGTACTTAATCAGTTCAGCCGTTTCGATGTTCGTCTCTACAAACGGTGTCTCAATCAGGTAAAGCGGACTATACAGCTCTTTCATGATTGCCATCGACTCCGGTTGCTCGGAGCCAATCACGACACGGTCGGGACGCATGAAATCTTCAATCGCTGAGCCTTCCCGCAGAAATTCAGGATTGGACGCGATTGCGAATGGCATGTCATCGGTCTGATTCTCTTCAATTACCGCCCGTATCCACTTTCCGGTACCGACCGGAGAGGTGCTCTTGTTTACGATCACTTTATAGCCGTTCTTGTGCTTGGCGATATCTCGAGCCACAGCCTCTATATATCTCAGATCGGCGGATCCGTCCTCCTTTGACGGCGTGCCTACCGCAATGAATATTACCAGCGATTTCTCGACGGCCGACTTAGTGTCCGTGGTGAAAGACAAACGCCTCTCTTTCACATTTTTTGAAACCAAAACGTCCAGACCGGGCTCGTAAATAGGGATAGTACCTTTTTGGAGACTTTGAATTTTGGCCTTGACATTGTCAACGCATATAACATCATTCCCAAATTCCGCGAAGCAGGTTCCGGTCACCAGCCCAACGTATCCGGTTCCTATGACTGCTATGTGCATCTAATCCTCCTTGACATGAATTGATAATATGTTCAAATACTTTAATACATATTCGGCAATCTTATCAAGAATCTTTTCCTAATAAGCACCATATCCAAACAGAACTACTAAAACCGTCTTTAGGCTGATCTTCAAATCCAGCCACAACGACCAGTTATCTATATACTCGAGATCCATTTCCATCCATCGATCAAAGTCCACCATGTTGCGCCCGCTTACCTGCCAGATGCATGTAATTCCCGGCTTGAGGCTTAATCGTCGACGCTGCCAGATTTCATACATTTCGACCTCAACCGGCAACGGTGGCCGCGGACCTACGATACTCATATCTCCTTTCAGCACGTTAAAGAGCTGGGGAAGCTCATCAAGGCTGATCTTTCGCAATAATCGTCCCAGGGGATAGACCCGTGGGTCCCTCTTCATTTTGAAAACGGGCCCTTTCATTTCATTCTGTCGCTCCAGTTCTCTTTTGCGAATCTCAGCCCCCACGATCATAGTGCGAAACTTGTATAATATAAATCGCCTGCCATTTAGGCCGGAACGTTCCTGTCTGAAAAAAATGGGTCCCTTCGAAGAGAGCTTTATTCCGATTGCAATAAGTAAGAACAACGGCAGCATTAGAATAACGCCGAGCAACGCCCCGGCAATATCCATCGCGCGTTTTACAAAAAGCTGCCACTCATCAGCGGAAAAGGTCTCAAACTCCAGAAGAGGAATATTTCCAAAATGAGTTTGTTTAATGCTTGAAATCTTGGTGTCATAGAGATCAACTGAGAGATAAGTACCAACCCCTTCCTTTTCGCATGCCAATATTGCATCTTCGATTTTGGCCAGCCAGCTTCGCGGAACAACAAATACAACCCTGTCCACAACGTAAGCATGCAATAGCTTTGGAATGTCCGACAATCTTCCCAGCACTTCCGTGCCCATTATTTTTGAACCCACTCGTCCAGGTTCGTCATCAATCAATCCGATAATATTCAGACCCCAATTCTTGTGTCTGTTCACTTCGTTGATGAATTTTTGTCCCCGCTTGCCGGTACCCACAATCAGTATATTGACACTATTAAAGCCTCTCTTTCGCATAACATCGAGAAAGCTGAGAATTATGCGTTTCTCAACCAGTAATGAACTCGCACTAACAAGGGAAAATAAGCCGACGAAAAGACGGCTGGTAAGGGTCATTTTTGCGAGAAAGACGACGCTGCCTATTGCCAACGTAGCGGCGATCCCGGATTGGACAATTCCCCAAAGGATACTACGGTAACTGTTTGTGCGAAAATTCCTATATACGCCAAAAAAACTCAGAAAAACCAACCAGAATAGAATGGCAGAAAAGAAGATCAATAAGTTGTTTTCAAAGAAGAAAAGTGCTCCACGTAAGTCAAAAGAAGGAGCAAATGCCATCCCACCCAGATTGAGTTTGCCTCTTACAATTCCCATCAACTGAAATGTTGCAAAGAAAGAGACAGAGATCACCATCAGGTCAATGATCTGAAGAATGTTCTTCAGGAATATTTCTTTTTCGCGTACCATATCCTAATTAAGAACTAATCGAACTGTCGCCCAGTTTGCTTGTACCAGCCGATGAATCTCTGCACTCCCTCCTCAAAATACACCTTGGGCGAGTAGTCGAGTTTTTCTCTTGCTTTTGAAATATCGGCAAACGTAATTTCAACATCTCCTGATTGAAAGGGCAGAAACTTCATTTGCGCGTCTTTGCCAAGGCATTTTTCTATGGTTCTTATCATCTCCAATAGGCCGGTCGTTCGCGAATCTCCGAGGTTATAAATCTCATATCCGTTACAAAACTCAAATGCCTTGACAAGTCCGTCAATAATATCAGAAATATAAGTATAATCTCTCTGCGAAGAGCCATCTCCATATACGGGAATTGATTCGCCCCTGTCTATTAGCCTGGTGAATTTACGAATCGCCATATCGGGGCGCTGTCGGGGTCCATACACCGTGAAAAATCGAATGCAATTGATGGAGATTTGATAAAGATGATGATAAGTATAAGCGATTAGTTCACCGGCTTTTTTGGTTGCCGCATATGGCGAAACCGGATTGTCCACATTGTGAGACTCAGAAAATGGCACATTCTTATTGAAGCCGTAAACAGAAGAGGAAGATGCAAAAACAATCTTTGGGACTTCAAAGTCGCGTGCCAGTTCAAAAATATTTAGCGAGCCACGGATATTTACATCTTGATACGCTTGGGGATTCTGAATGGAGGGACGAACACCAGCCCTTGCAGCCAGATGAAAAATACC
>JAUXJX010000446.1 GCA_030624545.1 Bacteroidota bacterium
CGTCGCCCTCTTGCGTTGTTTGGGCATTCCAAAAATATTTTAAGCAATTTTGGAGAAGCTTCATATAGCTCACCCTACACCCCCGATTTAAAGGCCACATCCCCCGCTTTTTGTTGGCTACAAAACAACACGGTTTGCCCATTTTGGTTTATCCCCCAAAGTAATCATTTATGTTTATGATCTTTTTGGTATTCGGCACTCGGTAATTCAAAGGCATCCTTTCCTTTGCTCAGAAATAGCTTGCTCCGCATAATGCCATCCCCTATATTGACTCCATTCTCTACAATTCACTTCACCAAATCTAATTAACGCCTAACATAAGAAGGAATATGGTGATGAAACAGACAACACGAAAATGGCCATTAGTTGCGGGAGCTACCGCTATCTTTTGCTGTCTTCTGGGGCTAGTCCGGGTTAACGCCCAAAATGAAGCAATCACTAAACAACAATATATGGCCTACATTTTGGCCACAGCAGAAGAAGGCTGGAATAATCTTGATGAAACCAGGGAGCGTTGGAAGAAGAATCTTAACCTCGAAAATGTTTTCGGCTACGTCCCCCCATCCAATGACATTTATCTTGCCACACTTACTGCAAATCTATATGAGTTTATTGGCGATTCAAAATACCTGGAGCGAGTCAAAACATTGCTGCTATACTACGGGGAATATAAAAAGGCATATCCGGCGGATTTCTATAAAACCAAGGATGAATATGCAAATGGCTTACCCACGCTGCCAAATTTCTTCACATTTGGCAAGTATGTTCAAGCTTATGAGATATTGCGGAAGCATTATACCCTGGCCAAGGGGGAAAAGGAAATCATAGAGGGGAATATTTCTGAAAGCGCGGATTTCGGACTGAATTTTCAAGAGTGGGGGCCTATGAACCGCGCTATGCTTCGCGCCGAGGGCTTATTATATGCGGCAAAGACTCTTCCAGATCATCCGCATCGCAACAAATGGCTCATGATTGGACAAGCCATTCTGAACGACAACTGGGGTCAATGGGAGATCGAGGATGCCAGCGGCTATAACGCCATCTGGCTTTATTCCCTGCTTCGATATGCCAATTATGTTCGCGAAGATGAATCCCTATTCACGACCCCAATCATGAATTATTATTTCCAGTACTATTTGGCCCTCATAAGCCCGGCAGGGATTGTTCCGGATTTTGGTGACGCGAACTGGGGCAGTTCGTGGAATCGGATGATCCCCATTTTTGAAAAAGGGGCTGCGGCGTATCATGACCCAAAGCTCCGCTGGGCCGCAGCTCGATATTTCCGAAAATACCTGGAACCCATGCCTGAGAGAAAAAGTCTTTTTACAGCCTTAACACTCGCAGATGCCTATCGCTGGGCTAATTTTGATCTTCATGCGGAACGCCCTGGCACAGGCAGCCAGGAAGTCCTTGAGGATATCGTTGGCAAGAAAGTGGTTTTCCGCAACGGTTGGGATAAAAACAGCACCTACCTGCTCTACAATTACAGGGATGAAGGTGACGGCGGCTGGCTCTTTCGTGAATACTTGCGCACAACAATCCCGGTCGAAGAAGAAAAAATGCATCATGGACATTCGGATGAAAACAGCATCATCCTGCTGATGAAGAACAACACCATCCTCCTACATGATGGCGGATACCGTGATTTCATGCCTAGCGGCCCCTTTGGCGCCTATCGCGCTGACTATTACCACAATCGCGTCGTGGTTCGGGATGGGAAAATCACCATGGGACAAAGACAAGGCCAACGTCGCTATGCGGTGCGGGATTCTGTTCCGGGCCAGTCTGCGTTGGATTTCTTTAGGAATTCCGGAGCATACCGCCAGGTCCGGACTCAAAAAATTGATTTTCTCACATTAGAGCGCTATGACATGACGCGCACCAGACTCATCGATGACAATCTGGGATATGAAGCGGATCGAGTTATCAACTACATCAAGGATCTGGGCTGGTTTGTTGTGTTCGATGTGGTCCGATTTACGAAGCAAAATTATCTGACCATGGCGAATCTCTGGCATTCGAGGCAGATCCTCGCTCAAGGACCGGGATGGTATGATACAACATACGACTCACTGCGCAATGTATATGTCGGCGGCGATGAACGACTGCTGATCTACTTCCCCCACAGAGAAAGGTTGGCGGAAGGCGTGGAAAACCTGAGGCGCTATTATCAGGACGAAAAAGTCATTTATCAGCTCATTGGCAGGCATGGTTATTTGAATGACCTGCAGGCCTTCGTTACTGTGCTTATCCCCCACTCCGGAGACGAGGACCCCAAAGAACTCATGAAACAAGTGAAGGTGTTGGACATAGAAAAATTCCCTGAGGCGGTCGGCGTTACCATTTCGCTGGGCTACAAAAAATATCTACTCGGGGCGAAACTAGACATGCAGGCAGAACTCATTCGGGACTGGCGCCGGCCCATGTATACCTATGATTCCGGCAAGGTGCAATACGGGGACTATGAGACAGATGCCTATCACCTATTCGTGGTTGAGGACAGGAAATCCATCCATTATGCCATCTCCGGTGCGGTGAAAATCACATACAAAGGCCGGGTCTTACATGAGCAGCTTCCGGTAGAGTTCAGCTTGAACTTTGACGGCAGTCCGGATCAACCGGGAGTAGGGAAATTTAGATATTGGGAAGAGACGGCAGAAAAGTAGACCTACGAAGATGGCCGTAGAGTTCTCTCAAAAAGTTATGCCTTAAGCACCTGGTTCGGGCTCAGCGAGGGGGTCATCCGTCCGCCGCGGCGGATTACCCGCCATCAATCGAATATGCAGTCACAGCTACTGTTTCCTGAACATCCGCCCTGATAACCCACGTCCCTTCCTTCACAAAATGCGCTGCAAAAGCAAGGCGGTCTTGTGTGGGCGAGTGGTTGGCATAAGAACCGTGAATGGTCATACCGGTAAAAATGACGCCACCGCCTCGGGGCACCGCCAGTTGTTGGATTGGCAGGGACTCAATGTTGTCAATTTCAAAGGAATAAAATGTTTCGGTCCATTCTTTTCCTGACCGGTCCCGCATCTGGTATTCTTGTCGCCAGCTATGATGCTCATCCGAAGCCGTCTGGTGCGTGCCGGCCA
>JAUXJX010000009.1 GCA_030624545.1 Bacteroidota bacterium
AATTCGTCCTTTTCAACCACTTCGCTCACGCGCTCCATGACGAAGTCGAAATTCTTCAGATGCTCACGAACGCGCTTTGGATTGCCTGACGTTATGTCCGCCCGGCACAGCTTGAGGAGATCGTCCAGGTCATCACCAGCCTGGACAATGAGGCGACGAATGGCGGAATCCGTTACTTCTTCGGAGGACAGAAAGATCGGCCTAAGGTGCAGCCGAATGAGTTTTTGCACAAACTCCTTCATCTCTTTGGAAATTCGCATTCTCCTGGCAATGCCTTCCATCATGCGGGCGCCGATCTCGTCGTGTCCGTGGAACGTCCAGCCCGCTTCATCGTCGAATCGTTTCGTCCGCGGCTTGGCCACGTCGTGAAAGAGCGCGGCCAAGCGGAGCGATAGTCTGTCAGACACCTTCGCAACATTATCCACGACAATCAGTGTATGACGAAAGACATCCTTATGATGAAATCCCTTCCTCTGTTCGACGCCTTTCATCTCCACCAATTCCGGAGACACGAATGGCAATACGCCGAGCTCATCCATGAGCAAAAAGCCAATAGAAGGCTTTGCTGAAGCGAGTATCTTGAACAGCTCGTCCGTAATGCGCTCTTTGGACACAATCTCGAGGCGTTGCGCCATCTTCTTGATCGCCGCCTTTGTAGCGGTATCGATATGGAATTTGAGGCCGGCAGCGAACCGGATTGCGCGGAGAATGCGCAGCGGATCGTCTTGAAACGTGACTTCGTGATCAAGAGGGGTGCGAATGATCCGGTCCTGCAGGTCAGCTTTTCCATCAAAAGGATCAAACAGTTTGAGCCAATCTCCGGAATTCAGTCCAACCGCAATAGCGTTGATGGCAAAATCGCGCCGGGAGAGATCGGATTTCAGGTCGGCCTTTTTGACCATCGGCTTGCGCGAATCCGCTGCATAGCTCTCTTCGCGGGCAGTGACGAATTCCAATTTGAATTCGCCGACTTCCAACATGGCCGTGCCAAAGCGCTTGTAGACCACAAAATTCTTCGCAGCGAATGTCTTTTTGAGTGATTTGGCAAATTCGATGGCGTCGCCCACGACGGTGAAATCCAGGTCTCTGCGCGTTTCAATAACAGAGTCGCCGGCAAGCAGCATATCCCTCACATAGCCGCCGACAACGTAGACAGAGGTCTCATGCAAGTCCGCAAATTGTCCGATTTCTTGCAGGATGTTAGGAAAGGATTTAATCTTATCTTTAAGCATGACTTATTACCGGATCTCATAAGATTTCTCGCATTCGCTCGAAATGACGGCGAACAGCACGGGAATAGACTTTTTCGGTCAATCACTAAATCACATTCTGAACACCTGCCTTTCGGCGGGATATCTCCAGCGAAGATCGTGCCGTGGGTGAAGTCGAGGAGTCCACCCTGAGCCCCGCCATGCGGCGGGATTGACTCCGTCGAAGGGTCTACCCTGAGCCAAATCGAAGGGTACAAGACTTCATAATATAAGATACGGGCCTGGAAATGCAATCATTTCCATGAGCAACAATCGCGGCCAGAAAATAGGAAGAGAAGCCTGGAGGACTAATCCCGCCACCGAACACTTTTCAAACGGCTATTCTGAAATCGCAGGAAATAGGTGGTTTCCTTTACCCCCTCGTAAGTCCAAATTTGCGCTTCGCTGCGGTCTTTGTCATACAGCGTTCGTTTCTCTGCCGGTTCGCCCCAACTCAACATAACCATCTCCGGAATCATACCGGTCCTAAGCTTGCGGTTTTCAATCAATTCCCAGTCTCGAAACTTCCAGTACGGAAACTCCTTTCTGGGGTCATCCAAGTACCAATCCTTTACAAAACCGTCAAAGCGTCGGTAGAGCAGATATCCCGTGTCGCCATTTTTCCGCGAGAGAACGAGCTTAATTGGGAAGGTGCCATATTCGCCCCAAGCCACCGAGTCCAGGCGCACGGGTTCGAGATTTAATAATGGGACTACGCCGGCATCGTCAAATTGGTATAGAATGTCCCGCTCCTTGCTCCAGAATATTCGGCCGATCTCTTTTCTGGCGGCATCAAAATCCTCGACGAAGCCAAAATTGAAGCGCCTGGTTTCGTTATCATCCCAGAAATAGATGGTTCTCTGGTTGTGGAGCAATCGCACCTTCCAAAAAAAGCCGAGGCGCCAATAGGGTCTCTGGCCGCGCTTGTGAATGTTGAATTGTCCGGTCCAGACTTCTTCAATGCGTCCATACTTGTACAATAATTCGTCGCGCTTCGGTTTGGATCGTACCGGTCGAGAGGGATCGTAATACCAGTCAAAATATGGATTCTTGTATTTGACGTGCTCGCAGCGAAGGAAGAAGATGGTCTTGCCGACCCAATCGCGCCTATTGTCCCCGAAGTATTCCTTCGGATTTTGAATCTTTGCGACGAGCCCATCCTTCTGAGCCGCCAGCGAAGGGGGCATAACACATACAAAGCAAAAGGCTATGACAGCAAACCTTTTCATATCTTTTTCCGCAAAAACCCGTGTCATCCGTGGTTAGAGGTCAAAAAAAGCCTGACAGTGCATCTCAATCTTGGCGAGAATCAAGGAAGAAATCTCGCAAAAAACTCAGATTCTGATGGCACGCGCCCGGAGAAAAGCAGCTCACCGTCCAGAATGATGGCCGGAAGCCGGTAAAGCATAAGCAGGCTGCGCAAGGATGCTAGTGAGAACCTTCGGGAGCGCCAGATATCAGCCACGAGCTTAGGAATTAAAAAAAGCTGGTTGCGGGGATCGACCTGCTGAATATCGAATTTGTCGGGATAGCGCTGCTTTACGGATAAGAAAAGTGGGGCTATGTCTGAAATGATGTCTCGCTGCTGCTCAAAGATGGGTGCGCCATTCTCGTAGCGCCAGTCGCCTTCCAATTTTCCACAGCAGTCGCTGCCGGTGAGTTGCCCTTCGTTCTCGCGGATGAAGATTAGGGATTGGGGCTTTACAGATGTCCTCATCAAGAATCAAACTCCCGAAGCTCTTTGCCAATAGTCAATTAAATTTAATCATTGATCTAAGAAAAGACAAATAAACAATTGGCTGATGAGAAGGGACTATCAACGGCGTCATCGCTTTCAGAATTTGGGTGCGCCTGCCAACTTAAAGACAGACAAGAATGTCTGTCCCACCAAAAGACATTTAAGCCTTCCACAGAATTAAACAATGGGGAGTGGCACCGACATTCTTGTCTATGCTATTGAAGCAATCACAAGAGCGGCGTGCCAATCTCCTGGAAGTCTTCTGCCACACGGGAGGGGTGTTTGTTGAGATCAGAGAGGGGGTAGACCTTGCAGAATTTGCCGATCTTCATTGCGTCGGGAACAATAGCCCTTTTTCCGATCAGACAAAGATGATCGGGCCCGGCATTCTCATCCCCTAGCCGGCACGCTTGGCCGATTCCAACTCCTTTGTCAATGATGCAATAATCCAGCTTGGAGCCGGCGCCAACGGTTGTGTCATGAAAGATAATGGAATTGCGCACAACCGCCCCGGGGCCCACATGAACTCCAGGTGAGAGCACGGAGTTCTCCACAATACCTTCGATCACACATCCCTGTGCAATCAAAGAATTCTCCACCATCGCAGTTTGAGATATGAAGGCCGGCGGCCGGTCTCCGACCCTCTTCTCCTCATCGAAATTCGTGGCCACGTTCCAGTCTTTAAGGTCCACCTTGGATTCGTCTTGAAATACCTCCATATTGGATTCCCAATAGGCCTTCAGCGTTCCGACGTCCCGCCAATACCCATCGAAAACGTAGCCGAAAGCATTATGATCCGCAATAGATTGTGGGATCAAGTCATGGCCAAAGTCATCTCCGGGTATTTTTTGCAGTTGATCGAAGAGAAAGTCGGTGGAGAAAACATACATCCCCATGGAGGCGAGATCGCTTTTTGGAGTCTCCGGTTTTTCCGCCCAATCGATTATTCTTCCTTCGGAGTTCAGCATGCCGATGCCAAACTCACTCGTCTCACTTAGTGGAACACGAATCATCGCGACCGTCACATCCGCTTTGTGTTCCTGGTGGTATGCCAACATGTCATTGTAATTCATCCGGTAGATGTGATCACCGGAGAGCAGCAGCAAGTATTTCGAACCAAAATTCCGCACGTAATCCAAATTCTGCCGTACCGCGTCTGCCGTTCCATGGTACCAATCGGAGTCCTTTTTGCCTGTGCTCGGCGATAAGATATTTATTCTGCGCGTTCGGCCGTTAAAATCCCATGGAGCCCCCATGCCGATATGATCGACCAGGGAAAGGGGACGATATTGGGGCAGGACAGCCACATGACCGATCTCGGAGTTCATCACGTTGCTGAGCGTAAAATCGATGATGCGGTAGATCCCGCCAAATGGGACGGCAGGTTTCGCCCGAAGCTGTGACAAGATGCTCAGGCGCTTTCCCACACCGCCAGCCAAAATCATTGCTAAAATAGTACTCATCGTTCAAACAAGAATAAGAATTGATCCATCTTGCTATCCATCTAATCGCTTTTCTCGCCTTCGGAGATTGCCTTCAAATCATCGGGATTTGGATCGAGGTTGGTTTGACTTCCAATTTCCCTGCCTGACGAGATCGTCACATCCACATCCAGAATCGTGTTGTTCAAAAATGACTTTTCACCAATTTTGCAATCAAACATCACAATGGAATTGTAGACCTCCGCGCCTTTCTCAACAACCACCCCTGGAGACAAAATACTATTCTCGACCTTTCCGGTTATGATACTGCCCTTGCAGACCAGGCTGTTTTTGACGCTAGATTCCGCTTTGAAAATTGGCGGTATGCGGGAGTAAAGGTCTCTATGGAGTAAATTGGTCCGGACCTGCCACGCTTCAAGATCGATGCCATTGCGTCGATACAAGATGTCCATATTCGAATTCCAGAATTCGGCTAACTTGCGGGCATACGCCCAGTAGCCGCGAAATTTGTAGCCGTAAATCCGAGACCGGTTTCGCGAATCGTTGACCAAAGCAGGGATCAAATCGCGGCCAAACTCCACCGTCTCTTGGGTCCCGCGGAGGTCAGAGATACGATCCAGACATTGGTAAAAGAATTCTGTTGTAAAGACGTAGATCGTCATGGAAGCCCATTGACAGGTTTGGTTTGTTGGTTTCTCAAAGTAGGCCTGGATTCGTCCGCCGATGCCGCCATCTTCGTCGTCAATCTCGGCAACACCGAAGCGATAAGAATCAGTGGGCTCGATGGGGACAAAGCCGATGGTCATGTCGGCCTTTTTCTCCACATGATAATCCACAATTTTCTGGTAATTCATTTTGTAGATGTGGTCCCCGGAAAGAACCAGCACCATTTCTGGATTGGCCATGCGAACGAAATTGACGTTTTGGCTGACCGCATCTACGGTTCCGTCATACCAGTCGGATTCCCGTTCTCCCCGAAATGGGGGCAGCAGTTTTAGAGACCGTTTTTTGCCGGCCAAATCCCAGGAACTGCCGTCCAAAATATGGTTAATCAGCGGGGAAGAGCGATATTGCGACAGCACACCAACCGTCCCGATGCGGGAATGCATGAGATTGCTCAACGGGAAATCGATGATGCGGTAGAAACCGCCAAAAGGCAAGGCGGATTTGGGCCGGTATTTGGTTAAGGGATAAAGCTCATCAACTCGGCCCCCCGCTAGAATCAGGGCAACAACCCTGTGCATGCAATCTCTCCAATAATACAGGAAGGGGATTCAGGGCATCGAGAATTTGCTATTAATCTACTGGCAAATCGCAAGAATGGCAAGGTTAATTGGTGATTTGATGAAGGACTTCTACTTAGGTTACTCCGCATGCACACATTCATGACACCGCCAGGCGGGACACATAAACTTTGCCAGGTGAATCAACCCCTGCTGATCGCAGGCGGACATCCGTCGTGGTGTGGCAGCTGCATCTTGCAGGCCTAACTGATGTTCCATTTTCCGGGTAAGCTCGTTGCTCTGTAAGCGTGGCGCGGATTTGTAGGTTTGTTTGACGAGGGCTGCCAGCTCATAATCATCCGCTTCCTCGGCGTAGGCCAACAGCGAAGGCAGAACGACATTGATGACAATTTCACGAGATTTACTCGTCCCGATCAGACTCGCCGATTGGGCCGAAGAGGGCATCTTAGATTCTTCGAAATGCACGTGGGTTTTCCAGAAGCCATAGCTGGGCACGACAAATTGCTGCTGAAGCTGGGTGAAGATTCTCGGCGGGCTGTTCTTCAAATCGCGGAACGTTGACAAGACCGGATCAAGAAAGCCAGTGGTTTTACGCAATCGCATGAGATAACAGAGGCCGGCCAGCCGGACGGTAGGGAAGTTGAGCGGACGCAGCCGGAGAAATTTCCATTCCGATTTCTTCAATTGAGAAACCGTATGATTGGCTCTGAAATTATTCCAGTGCCGCCGAAGGGCTTCCATGAAGTTCCTGGTCGATATGGTTAATCTGGCTTCCTCGTCACTGGAAAGCTCCAGGAAACCCGCGGCGCCAAAATAGATGCCTTGCAACGTTTCCAATTCCTGCTGCTCGTCGTCAAGCTGGATTGCCGGCCATATCTTATCAAGGCCCGCCAAAAGAGCCAGCTTAAGAAAGGGCTGCCGATTCTTGCTGTAGCCAAGGGCTTCACACAATCCCTGGTAAAGCAGATCATTGAATTCAAAATAGTCGCGCTCTTCTTTGAACCGTTCCTTTTTCTGGTTAAGCCGCTGCATGCCCCAATATTCAATCCGCTGCCAAATTTGCGTATTTTCTTTCTTGCTAAGCGGGCAGACTTCCGGCCAACCTTTTGCCGAATCGCTCGCCACTTTTTCCACCCTCGTCTGCAGCCTGGAGAGCGATTCGTCCAGAAAGTCTCCCAGCACAAGAGTGGGGACGAGTCTCCCCGCTTTGGTGACAACCGGGCTCGGCTTATACTCGCCCCATAACACAGCATGTAGAATGACATCATCATAGCGAGGATCTGTATGATGCCCATGCTGAAACCATTGGCCGGTTTGCGTATGTATCTCCACATCACCTTTGGCGAGTTGTCCATCTAATTTGAGGATAGCCCCGATAAAATCCGGCCCGGAGTCCATGTTCCACTTGCCGCGATGGATGATTTCTATGCGCTGGCCGTCGGTGGTTTCAAGCTCATTAAGCAGAAGATGGGAGCCGTCCCAAATATGGTACAGAAAGCTTTCGTTAAGGGATTCTATGGGAGGGCTCATGTAACCCCCGGTATCGGTCTGATTAGTCTAAATGCTGGTCACAAGAAAACTACACCCCACGTTCGGCAGCGGGAACCCGTTGCATGAACTTTCGCAGACGACGAACCAGCTCAAATGCCAGCGTTAAGCCAACCAATAGGACTGCGATCTCTTTCGGACGAGGCAACTGTGACCCTAAAAAGGCAATGGCTGTAAATCTCGGAATCCTGCCCAGCATGGTCGCCAAAAGGTATTTGCCCTTGGGATAACGCCTGGTGATGGCCATGATGCGGATAAAATCTATTGGCAATGGGATTGAAGAGGCAATCATGATGCTTCGAAAGGAGAAGCGGTCAAAGTAAACGGCGAATTTCTGATATTTCCGGGTGTCCTTCAGTCGTGCGATACGGTCGAATCGCATGATAAAATCGACGATATTGTATTCGATTAATGCCGAGATTGTTGCTCCCATCGATCCAGCCAGAACGATAATCCAGAGGGCATAATCGTGCGACAGATACAGCACAAAAGCATAGGTTGGAATGGGAATGAGATTGCAGGCGATACTCATGACCAGGAAAAAGCTCAAAAGCTGGTGATAGGCTGCTGGGAAGAGATTAAAATAATACAACCAATAGCTAAACAGAGCCACGCCGGTAAACAGGCTTAGCTTTAGGATGGTCAGCTTTTTCCTGGAGGCGTCGCTTAACCGCGAAAATTCACCGTTCGTTTGTCTTGAGGAAAAATTCAGTCGATAGTCCTTCCGATGACTCTTTGGTTACTCCATATTCTCATTTAATAGCGACGAATAGGGAAGGATTTTCAAAGCGTGCTGGCTAATATAAGTAATCACTTTTAAAAAAGCAACCGATTATGTAACAAATTTTTAAAATATGAAAGGTTTTCGTAAAATATGAAAAGGCCGTTTTGGCGGAAGTATATGCCTATTTTCGACTTATTGGGAACCGGGGAGTAGCAAAGAAGGTCAATTTTTCTTTTGGGGTTTTTTGGCTTCTGGGAGAATCGGCGAGATAACTTTTTCAAAAGTCTTGTAGGAACGCGGACCTATGAATACGCCCTTGATATTGCCTTTGCTGTCAATGACAAAGGTGGTGGGAACACTAGATATGCCACCATAATCCCTGGCTACCTTGTAGTTCCCCATCAATATAGGATAGTTCATTTTCCACTGCTTTGCGAACTGCCTAACTTTTTCCGGAGTTCCCGAGCTTATTGCGATTGAAACCACCTCAAAACCCCGGTCTTTATATGAATCACGGAGCTTGATCAGATCCGGAATTTCCTTCTTGCAGGGGCCGCACCAGGTCGCCCAAAAATTCAGTAACAGGACTTTTCCTGCAAAGTCCGATGAGGACACCATGTTTCCATCAACGTCCTTCAATTTGAAAGCAGGCATTTTGAAATCGTCTGAAAAGCAGACGTCGTGCTGAAAAAGGGCCGAAGCCAGAATCAATATTCCGAGAATTGGGATCTTATTTCTCATCTTTACCTCGTCTCAGTTCATCGCATCCAGCGATAAGACTTGATCCATGTAATCCAAAATCCGGTCAGGCCCTATATAGCCGACCTCCCGGAGATGCGTCAGTTCGTTGCCACGTCGATCAAGAAAAACCAGGGTTGGCATCCCCGTCACTTGAAATTGTTCCATGAACGTTCGAATCGGCTCATCGGGAGTCGTGCAGTCAACTTTTACCATTTTGAATTTCGATGCGTTGTCGATAACCTGGTCATCCGTAAAGGTTTTCCTATCCATCTCATGGCATGGTGCGCACCAATCGGCATAAAAATCGATGAAAACCGGCTTTCCATCAACAAGCAAGGTCTGCAAATCTTCGTTGGAATAATGATGCCACTCCAAATCTTTGGCCTTAACCTGGATGGCGCCATGGGTCAAATAGATGCCAAAAAGAATTATTGCTGCGCCGGAGACCCAGCGGACCTTCTTAAATATATTTGTATGTTCGGTAGAATGGTCCAAAAAGCCCAGCAGCAGTCCGCCGAAAATTGCCAGCAAACCGAAAAAGAAACCCTGCATATCGGGAATGTGTTCCGCCTGGGGAAGAAAAAAGTACAAGGCCACGCCGACCAAAAGCACGCCGAAGATTTTCTTTACCCAGACCAGCCACACACCCGATTGGGGCAATTGATTCAGCAATCCAGAGAAACTGGCCAGCAATAAATACGGCAGCCCCAGCCCAAGTCCCATGATAAAGAACAGAATTCCTCCCTTAACGGCAATGCCCAATTTCGCGACCAGACCGACAAGTCCGATAATAATTCCCGCAGCGCACGGCGCTATGACGACACCGACCGTCAACCCCATGATCAAGGCGCCGGTGACGCCCTCGCGTGAGTGACCGAATTTGTTCATAAGCGCACTTGGGACCCGAATCTCAAAGGCGCCGAACATGCTCGCCGCCATCGCCAGGATAATCACAGTCACCACCATCACAAACCAGGGATTTTGAAAGAGAAATCCCCATTGCTTTCCGGCAAGCCCAGAAATCAAACCTAAGACTGAGAAAACTATTGCGATACCGATTACATATACAAGAGCGCGAAAAAATCCGGCCTCCCTTTGCTCACCGGACTGCCCGCCAAAATAGCTCACCGTAATCGGGATAACCGGATAGACACAAGGAGTGAGATTCAGCGCAAGGCCAAAAATGAAAAATGCGGCTATGGCATATACAAAACCCTTCTCTAAGACCTCCTTCGCTTGCCTCTCCTGTCTGGTCAACTGCCATGCTTCATCCTCAGCAGGTTTATCTTTCTCGAAAAATTTCGCAAAAATTTCCTGATGAGCCAAAGAAATTGTCTCATTTGGCCCTACGACTTCAACGGGAATTGAGAAATGCTCCTGGCTGGGGAAAAGACAGATTTGATCGTTGCAGGCCTGGTAATCCAGAACTCCTTCGAGCAATAAGCTGGTCGGTTCCATGGAGTTGGCAATGGTAACCTCGGTAAATACGGTGATCTGCTTCTCATAAACCGACAATCCTGTCTCGGAAAAATCAAAAGACTTCACTTCTCCTTCCGGATAATAGACCTTACCGAACGAGACCATGTCGAGAGGTTTATAGGACACCCGTGTGGCGCGATAGATATCTTCCAGAGGTTTGTTTGAATTGATATGCCAAGGAGGGTCGATTTCGACGACCAAAGCAATAAGAAAATCAGTTCCGGCGGGTACACGATCGGCCGAGCCATAAGCCTTAACGGTCAAAACTTCCTGCTGGAATGCCCCGCTCGGGACACAGGCAAGGAGGAGAATCAAAGCAGTTAGATGCAGGCGAAAAGCTGTAAACATATAAAGATTTTAATCAAGTTGTGGTAGGAAGTCAAGGGGAATCGATGGCTTCAAGGATTTTTAATTACCTCGCCATCGGGCAGGAGTTTGAATTCCTTAATTTCAATGATCTTGCCGTCGTAGAATAGCCTTCCCTTAATTCTTATTTTCTTATTAAGTTCGCCGATTTCTCGCAAATTTCGCTGTTCCTGATTGGGATAAAAAGACCAAATTGTGCCATCTGAGACGCGCAACCCGGCCACATGGCCATACTTGTCACAGTTGGGTTTTTTATCTCGCAACTTGGCCATCTCTTCCGCGACGCATACGAGATTGCCTTCCACAGTCATCAGATCGCTGTCGCGTGTATCAAGGGAATCGGCCTTGGAATCTTGGGACAAGACCTGCCCGGGAACCAGCAAGGCAAGGGTGGCTACAAACCAGAAGCCAATGGCTGCTTTTGAATTCATCAGAATGATAAACCTTCAGGATAAGATCGGAAATTTTCTACGGCAAGGAATGCAACAGCGGGTTCCTCAACACTGTAGTTTTCAATCTCGATAAAATTTGCCTGGTAAAATACCCAACCCGTGATCTTTATCTGGGTGTGCATCAAATCAGGCTGGATTTCTATGCTCTTTTCATTTGGAATAAATGAATAAACATCCCGTGTATCGGTCAGTAGGGCCAGGGAGTGGCCAAAGTCAGAGCAATGGCTTTGGGCATTGGCGATTTCCGTATAGTAACATCCGATACATTCCACCCTGCCATATAGATCCTGGACGTGAAATACACCCGAGCCCTCGGCTGCACCACCCATCTTGTAGATCTGAATCCCGACGAAAGAAAGCAACAAGGCTGTGAGGGCCGTGGCGGCAATCCACCTTGGTTTTGTAAAGATAGCAGCGAAAAGTCCGGATTTGGTCTCGCCGGACGCAAGTCTCTTTCGAACGCGCGCTCGAAGCTGCACAGGGGCTTTCTCACCTCTGTAGATATCCCGGGCAAAATCACGAAAATCTTGTTCAGCCCGAACCGTAGCCTGACATTCCTGGCACTCCGCAAAATGCTGCTTCAATTCAGCCTGCTTAGCAGGCTCCAATTGCTCATCAATATAAGCCGAAATAAGAGACTTGCTCTCCTGACAATCCATATCTTTTCATCCAAAAAAGTTCTTTAATACTTACAAATCCTATGCTTTAGTTCGTCCGCATTCTAAATACGATTAACTTAAATATCTTAAGAAAAATTCCACAATATTTGAATATTCCGTTCTCAACCTAAATTCTCCCGGGTTTCTCGCTGTTTGGCCTTAACAAAACCTTCGCGCTTCGCATATTCCAGGAGCGCTTTCTGTAAGAACTTGCGACCTCGTGAAATCCTGGACATTACCGTTCCGATGGGAATATCCAGCATCCTGCCGATCTCTTTGTAGGAGAAACTCTCTATATCGCATAGTAGTACCGCCACACGGTAATTTTCAGGCATCTGCTCGATGGCAACGATTACCTCATCGGCGAATGAATTTCGAAATCTGTCCTTGTTTTCAAGTAAAGACTGAATCTCTTCCGGCTTTGAGTCCGTTTCAATCGAATATTCGACCTTTTCAAACTGCACCGACTGCGGTGTGCGCATCTTCTTGTGATATTTATTGATAAAGGTGTTCATCAATATCTTGAAGATCCAGGCCTTAAAGTTTGTACCAGGCTCGAACCTGTGAAAGAATTGAAACGCTTTCAGATAGGTATCCTGCACAAGGTCCTCAGAGTCTTGTTGACTTTGCGTCAGACGCAAAGCGGTACTGTAGAGGGAATTCATGTGCTCGAAGGCGATTTCTTCGAACAGGTTGCGCTGCTCCTTGGCAGAATGGGTTGAAGACATCTGAATTGAATTAATTTTACCGAATGGCTTCCTTAGAACTCCGCTCCTAATGAAAAGTAAGATCTCGGCTTTGTGCTGATGTGGCTGAGGTCAGTGCGCCATGCCAGGTCGTAGCGCAGCAAGAACATGCCCAGATTCACGCGCATGCCCGTGCCAAATCCGGCAATGGGTGAACCCAGTTTTGGCAGCAAGCCTGTTCCACCGTCCTTCGCGAAAAAGCGGAATTGGTCATTGTGGGTCCATGCTGCTCCCATGTCATAAAAAAGTACGCCGCGAATGTTGGAAAAGAACATGGGCGGGACGCCAAGTATGAAATACCTGATAAAAGGGAATCTGAATTCGAAATTGGTCAGGAAAAAGCGCGTTCCTATCTGTTCGTAATAGTCGGTTCCGCGTAGTGGCATTTCGAATGAGGAGAAATAGATATCGTCAGGATTGTCGATGCGCAACGATCCATCTTTGAATCGCCGATTAATCCAATTGTCCATTCCGCCAAGAAAGAAGTTCTGCGCGTTTTTCCCGAAGGATGCACCCCCTGTCAGGCGAACGACAAAGTTAAATTCTTCTCCCATTTTGTAATACTTGCGATAATCAAATGATAGGGTTCGAAAATCGATGCTGTTCTTTCCGATGTCCGGGCTGAACAAAAGAGATACACTGGAGCGCTGCCCATTCACAGGCCCCGTGAAACCCCATAATGTTGTGTCCTTTACATACTGCAATCCGGAAACCAACACCCTTCTTTTGGAAAGATCAACCCCAAAGCTGGTGTCGGTTCGATCGACGCCCAGAAAAGTCATGCTGAAATCAACTCTTCGGTATCGATCAAACGGGCGAGACATAAAGAAATTCAGGCCAAAGTTTCGATCTCGCACGATGGTGCCTATACTCGTGCGGAAAAAATAGGTGTAGTGAAATCCCCCGATGCCAACGTCTATTCTTTTGGGCAAATAAAAATAACCGAATTGATAGTCACTGTTGCGCAAATCGTAGAACAGGTTGGTGAATATATCGATTCTATGATTCCCCAACACATCTGAAAAAGACAGAATGGCGTTGCCTTGAACTCCGAAAAACTGGCTGTAGCCGGCATTGCCGTAAATAATGTCGGGCGAAAAAGTAATCTTGTAGTCGTTCACCAGGTAATCCCCGGAGGCACTCTTAAATATGGATGAGTCTGGGAAAATTTCAGCCAGTTTGTCCTTACTCGGCTGGACGTCGCCTTGCTGGAATGATTTATCGAAGACGAAATGGCGATAGTCTTCACTGGCTAATTCAACAGGAGACGTGTCTTCTTCATCCAGACTTCGATAGGTGTCAAAAATGGTGGCAACCTCGCCGCTTTTGAATTTGCTCAAGAATCTTGTGTCCTCTAACACAATAGAGCCGGGTTCGATTTCGGCTGGGTTCTTTATCATGTAAACATCATATCCTGCCTGATGAAATGCGGTGTATACAAGGTTGTTTCTTACCCAATTCGGCTGAAACGCACCCGTAATAATATTGGTAATTGGATGCCTTTCTTCCGTCTCCAAATTGTGAATGAACAGATTAAATATTCCTGATTCGTCACAGGAGTATACCAATGACTTACCATCCGGCGACCAGGCAGGACTTTTCTCCAAAAATTCCGTCCGTGTAATTCTTTTGATTTCTTTCGTATCGACATCAATGAGGTAGATGTCATGATTCGCGTAGTTTACATCGTGAATGCTGGCAGTAGCTCTTTCTGAAGAATCAACATAGGGACCACGATCGCTCACGAAGACAATCGATTCCCCGTCAGGTGACCATTTCGGCTGAAGATCACTAAATACGTCCTGGGTTAGGTTACGATAGCGATTTGTGGTAAGGTTCTGAACGTAGATGTCACCGGAACCATCCTTAGTAGCAGAGAAGGCGATCTCGTCGCCGCTCGGGGACCAAGTGGGAGAAAACAATTCGTCAAACTCGAACTCATACGTTGCAATGATCTTCTTCTTCTTGACATCAACAATGTGCAGCACATCAAATTCGCCCTTCTTGGCAGAAAAGGCGAGCTTCTTTCCATCTGGCGACCAGGTGATACCAGGATCCAGCCAGTTTAATTCTTCGAGATCCATTGTCTGCTGGCCCCGTACGACACGATCCAATATTTTTCCATCAATGGCGCTCATCACATAGATATCAAAGTAATCAGACTTATCGGACAAGAAGGCAATCTTATCGCCTCGAGGAGACAGCGCCGGAGCGTTGTTTACGAAGTTTCTGGTTTTGACATGATCTGTCAACTTCTTTGAAAAGTCCTCAGGGTCCTGTCGGTTTGCTATATCCGGCCAGTATTCCTTCTTAATATACTTTTGCCAGCGTTTATTCAGCTCTTCCAGGCCGATGCCGATGGATCGCTTGAGTCCTCGTTCCACACTCTTGGACACTCTGATCTTCCCGAGTATTTCCCCGATTTTTTCCGGTCCGTATTTTTCCGCAAGGTAATAGTAGACATTTTGTCCCCCCTTGTAGTTTAAAAACCCACCAAACCCTTGAAGTGGCGGCAGGTAACCGCCCAGGGCTGCATCCCGCATAAACATATCGCTCTCGGTATTCCAGCGAATGCTGGTATATTCTGCGAGACCCTCAATCATCCAGAGCGGTAATTGAAATCGCATCATGCCATTGATTATGGATTGCATACCGGAGCCATAAAGCATCTGCAGCATAACGGCATGAGTCAGTTCGTGATGCAGCACATGCCGATACTTTTCGTAGTCGCCCTCAAAGGGAAGTACGATTCGATTCTTAAAGAATTCAGTGAAACCGCCAACCGATTCTTCCGGTACTCCAAAGCTCACATTTGACTGTTCGAAGTCATTATGACCATTGTAGAGAATCAGTGTTATCCTGTCGACCAAATCATAACGCATATCTCTTTGCAGCGAAACATAGCTGGACTCGCATACGTCTGCAGCGAATTCGGCAATTTCACGGCCGCCCTCATAAAAATAAAGATCAAAATGCTTGGATTGCAGATACTGCCAGTCGAACGCGGTGTATTGCACCTTGTTCTTTCCGAAACCCTGGGCATGGGCGGTTGCAGAAAGGGCCAGGACCG
>JAUXJX010000203.1 GCA_030624545.1 Bacteroidota bacterium
GCATGTTGACGAGGATGCCTTCATAGAACGCTGGCTCGGAGCGGAGGATGACCAGGAGCTTCGCGGAATTCTGCTGAGAGATGAACGACTTCTCCATCTAAGCTTGAAAGAGAATTCGAAATCTGCCTATTTTATTGGCAAGAAGGTCTTTGAGCTCGGCATGCCGGAAGGCAGCTTGATTGCCGTGATTCATCGCCAGGACGATGTCCTGATACCCAAGGGAAAGACGGAGTTAAGAGAAGGTGATTATCTTACCATCATCGCGGCGCCCAAGGAAATAGAAAGTCTCCGTCGCGAGTATTTTGAAGGTGAGTAGGTGAGGGTAGAGTAAAAAGAGAGGATGTTTCCAATGCGCAAGCTCAGCTACGAGGAAATCTTCGCACAGCGATATGATCTCGGCGCAATCGAGCGGGAAGGCCGGTTTCCTATTCATGTGGTCGCGGAGAATATTCGCAGCCTCAATAATGTAGGTTCGATCTTCCGCACCTCTGACGCAGCAAGGATTTCCGGACTATATTTAACTGGATTCAGCGGCCGGCCACCCAGAAATGAAATCAGCAAAACGGCTTTGGGAGCCGAGAAGACCGTGCCCTGGAAGTACTACCACGATACCACGGAGATTGTCGAAAAGCTGAAGCGTGAGAGCGTTCCCATTTGCATCATGGAGCATACTGACGAAAGCGAGACCTATTACAGCGCGAATTATCCGTCCCCGGTTTGTCTAGTCATCGGCAACGAGGTGGAGGGCATAACAGAAGAGGTCGTTCAACTGGCAGATATGGCCATTGAGATTCCCATGTACGGCATCAAGCATTCTCTTAATGTAGGCGTAGCATACGGAACCGTATTGTTTCATATGCTGAATCAGTTCAAACGAAGAGAATAAAAATATTTCATCTCAATTTAAAACAACATGTCCAAGTTCGTCGTCTAACCTATTGAGTCCAAATTATCTATCTTAAATCAGGAGGCAATATGAGAAGACGGCGAAATAATCTGGTTTGGCTTGGCGCTATCGTCACGGTTGCCGGCCTACTAGTCTGGTCCAATACGGGTGTGTCCGGAGACGAAGACCGGGCCTGGCTTGGCGTAAGCCTGCAGGAGGTAACGAAGGATACCCGCAAAAAGCTGGATTTGAAGCGGGGAGAAGGAGTAGAGGTTTGTTATGTTACTGATGATTCTCCGGCGGACTACGCCGATCTGGAGGTCGGTGATGTGGTCCTCGCAGTCGATGGCGTCGAACTGAAAAGCCCGCGCCACCTAACCCGGCTGATTCGAAAGAAAAACCCTGGTGATAAGGTTTCCCTTCAGGTGATCCACGACGGCAACAAAAAGAATCTGAATATCGAACTGGCCGCCTATGACGACCATGTTGATGACATCCATCTTTATTCATTTGGTGGGGTGAAGGCCCCTGGGCTGAGATTTTTCGGTTCCGAGAGGCCCTATTTGGGCGTGCACATCCAGGATATGAGCGCAGACCTGGCAAAATATTTTAATGTGGATGCCGGCGACGGCGTGCTAATCACAGATGTTGAGGAGGACAGTCCTGCTGAAGCTGCCGGAATCAAAGCGGGCGATATATTTGCAGAAATCGATGGGGAGACGATTGAATCAAGCGATGATGTTGTCGATATCCTGAGTGACTACGACCCGGAAGATGAAGTGGAATTAACAGTTATTCGTTCTGGAAAAGAGCAGAAGATCAAGGTGGAACTGGAAGAATCACGATTTGGCTTCAGGAGAGGCGCGATTCGCATTGGTCCACGTGGTGATTTCAGGACATTGGACATCGGTGAACCTCACCGGCTGCAAATCCGGATTGAAGAAAGAATTCGCAACGAAGTGAATGAGAAAATTCGAAGAGAGATAGAAGCGACCCGGCGGCTGAAAGAGCTCAGGCACGTATTCGAATTGCCATTTGATGGGCATAGAGGTCACGTAGAGATAATCAAAGAGCGGCCGCACAAAAATACAATCGAGATAGATTCTGAAAAAATCAGACCCGGCGAAAAGTCACTTCTCAGAACAATTTAAGCAATTCATCATCTTAAGCAGACCTGCCAACGTGCTCATTGGCATGCTAAGCATTTCAATGGGCGCGTTGGCCGGCGGCAGCCTTCGCCCCGCCTACCTTGTCCTACTGGCCGCCCTCTCGGGCGGCTTCATCACCGCCGCCGCCAATACCATCAATGATTTCTTTGATCTGGAGATCGATCGTGTCAACAAGCCTCACCGCCCGCTTCCGGCCGGACTCGTCTCTCCCGTGCGTGCAAGAAACTGGGCGTTTCTGCTTTTTGCAATCGGCATAGCCCTGAGCATATTTATTCGCTCACTTGCATTCGGGATCGCTGTTTTTTCATCATTGCTTCTATTTCTTTACAGCTATCGCCTCAAGCGTACCGTCCTGTGGGGAAATTTGACGGTCAGCCTTATTTCCGGGATTGCCTTTGTCTATGGCGGGATTGCCGTTAACCATGTTCAGATGGCATTCATTCCGGCTGTTTTCGCGTTCTTCTTCCATTTTGCCCGCGAAGTGCTCAAAGATTTGGAAGACGTGCCGGGCGATAAAAAAGACAACGTGAAGACCTTCCCGATTTCCCACGGTCTTAACCCCACCCGTTGGCTTATCTCTGCTATATTTCTATTGCTTATTTTCCTCACATTCATACCTTATATTGCCGGTATTTTCGGGAGGATCTATCTGCTCATTGTGCTTGTCGGCGTGGATCTATTCTTGATCTATGTGATCGCGTCGTTGTGGCGGGATGCCTCCATTCGAAACCTGCATCGGTTGAGCGAGGCCCTGAAAGTGGATATGCTGGTCGGTCTGCTCGCCATCTTTGCCGGTATAACTTTTGGCTGATTTTCTTTATGCGGATCGTGCTGCAGCGGGTGCAAAAGGCCCGCGTCGAGGTGAGTGAAAATACCATTGCCCAAATTGGCGCCGGACTGCTGCTGCTCGTTGGCATCACCCATGATGATACCGAAACCGACGCCAAATACCTGGCCGAAAAATGTGTGAATCTCCGCATTTTTGAAGACGATGCAGGAAAGATGAATCTCTCGGGTCTCGAGGTTGGCGCGGAGTTGCTTGCCATTTCTCAATTTACTTTGTATGCGGATACGCGCCGAGGCAGGCGGCCAAGCTTTGTCGCGGCTGCTCCGCCCGAGGAATCCCTGCCCATGTTTAATAAATTTGTTGAATTTCTGAAAAGTCTTGGGCTGAAAGTGATGACCGGCGAATTCGGCGCCCGAATGACGGTAGATTTCATCAACGACGGACCGGTGACCATTATTTTGGATAGCCATTTCAGGTAGCCAAATGAAACTCGGTTGATCCTATTTGTCATTCAGAAGGAATCTTTTTGGAATCAATATAAGGTGCTGTTTTTTAAAAAAATTCCCTTCATCAAGTTCAGGACAGGCTTCGAGAATGACATGGGTTGATTTTGTTCTTATATCCGTGAAAATCTGTGTCTATCCGTGGCTAAGAAACTTTTCACCTAGCCTCGCATCTGTCGGGAATCCAGATGGTTAACAAAATAGATTCCCGCCAAAAACGCGCGGGAATGACAACGAAAACATGTAAACCCCCCATGAGCTTGTTTCTTCATCTCCCCAAACCCCTTGTCCTTGCCTCACAGTCACCAAGACGGGCGCAGCTTCTGAGGCAAGTGGGCTTGGAATTCGAAGTAATTCCCAGCCGTATCCGGGAGCAGATAACCGACCACGATCCGCCCGAAAAACAGGCCGTTCAATTTGCAGTGGAAAAAGCTACGGATGTGGCATCACGCCTCGACAATCACATCGTGGTTGGAGCCGATACGATTGTCTATCTGGAGGGACGACAATTGGGCAAGCCTGCGGATCTCGACGAGGCCCGGGCCATGCTGGAATTGCTTAGCGGCAAAATGCACATCGTACACACCGGCATTGCCATTGCGGATACTCCCTCTGGGAAAACACTCACAGATGTAGAATCGACCAAGGTTTCGTTCAGGGCTCTTTCGGAGGAGGAAATCGAAAACTATTTGAAATGGGATAACCCGATCGACAAGGCAGGCGCTTATGGGATTCAGGATCGTAGCGCACTGTTCGTCGATAAAATAGAAGGGTGTTATAATAACGTGGTTGGTTTTCCGTTGACCAGGTTTTATGTGAGGTTGCGGGAATTTCTCAACGGGATTTCCGCCTAGAAAGTACATAATACATCGGCAACTTCACGCCGACATATAGGTTAGAACAGAGATAAGAATGGGGGTATCGCAAGGTCTGGATTAGGAGGCTCCGTGAGTTACGAGCAACTGGGGAGAAAATTACGCAAGGCGAGGTTAGATAATAAGCTGCGCTTTCCCGATATCCAGGAAAAAGCCAAGATCCAGATTGAGTATTTGAAGAGAATGGAGAATGGGGAATTTGATTTTTTCCCCGGTCCCGTCATAATCGGATTCATAAAAGGCTATGCACAGGTTGTCGGACTGGAGCTGGACGAGCTTGTCCGGCTTTACCATAAGGAACATGCTCAATTAGACGAGAGCCAGGAAACGTTTAAACCCAGGGAAAGTACAGGCGAAGAAACACCACCAAGGGATCAAGAGGACGCAGTTGCAAAGGTGAAAGAGGGGGGAGCCAGCGCTCCGGCAAAATCCGAAAAAGAAGAGACCCCGAAACCGGCAAAACCTGTCCCTGAATTGGAGAAGCGACCGGCTGTGGCAGGAGCCGAAAGAAAGCGCGGCTGGCTGGCCACACATCGTGGTGAAGTAATTCTGGGGGGATTGGTTCTGCTGATCATCGCCGGTATCATTTATGTTTACGTTCAGTATGGGGACGAATATTTTGGCAAGAAAGCCGAGCCTGTGGAGAGGATTTCTGTGTTCCAGGCCAAACAGCAGCAGCTCGAAGCGGCGGCGGCGCAAAGGCCGGTTGTTGAGCCCATTCGGCTGCCCGAAATAGTCA
>JAUXJX010000354.1 GCA_030624545.1 Bacteroidota bacterium
CGATGCTGAGCCATAAGCTGGCGGCCATCGCCCTGTCTCCCGAGGTTCGGCCCCGGTTGATTAGGCGTGCACGGGAGTACGTCCGCCGGGGTTATTCTATTCTGGATGATTGGCTGCACAGCCAGGATGGAATGTTCTCACTGGTTCCGCCGCAGGCATCGGCCATTGCATTCGCAAAATATGACCTTGATATCAACTCTACAGAATTGGTTGAAAGGCTGATGCACGAAAAAAGTGTGCTGATCGTTCCCGGAGACCACTTCGGGCTGGACCGCCATCTTCGAATCAGCCATGGCCTGCAGCCGGATTACCTTAGGGCCGGGCTGTCGCGTATTCGTGAAATGATTCTCGAGTTCAAGGAACGAGTACAGACAAGCACCCAATTCTGATTGACAGCAGCTTTCCTTGGGAGGACAGTATGTTGGAATTTTTGCATAATTGGTTTTTGAACCAGGGGACGGATGCCGATACCGCCAACATATTAGCAAGAGGCATATTCATTGCCCTGATTATCGTTTTCAGCGTAATCGCAAATTTTGTGGTCAAGCGTATTATCCTGAGGGGAATAGTTGCAGTGATATCCCGGAGCAAAACCAGGTGGGATGATGCCATCCTGCAAAGGAAGGCGTTGAATCGGATTTCACATCTTGCTCCTGCTATTGTGATTTATGTTTTGACTCCCATGGCACTGCAGGGGTACGAGGGCGTCGAGTCCATTATCACCGGAGCGGTTCTGCTTTACTTCGTCGTCGTGGCGGTTTTGATCATTGACGCATTGCTGAATGCCAGCTTGGATATTTATCAGACATACGAGATTTCAAAAGAAATTCACATCAAAGGCTTCATTCAGATTGCCAAAATAATCATATATTTCCTTGGCGGAATTTTTGCACTATCTATCATACTCAGCCGGACGCCCATTTACCTCTTGAGCGGCCTCGGGGCCTTAACCGCCGTACTCATGTTCATTTTTAGGGATGCCATTTTGGGATTCGTTGCCGGCATCCAGCTTACCGCCAATAAGATGGTATCCCGGGGAGACTGGATCGAAATGCCCAAATACAACGCAGATGGCGACGTTATCGACGTTTCCCTGACCACGGTAAAAGTTCGGAACTGGGACAAAACCATCACGACCATTCCAACGTACGCCTTGATCAGCGAATCATTTAGGAACTGGCGCGGCATGTCGGAATCCGGCGGGCGCCGTATCAAACGCTCAGTTTTTATAGACATAAATACCATCAAGTTCTGCACAGAGGAGATGCTGGAGCGCTTCGCGAAAATACAGTTCATCTCGGAATATATAGAAAGAAAAAAGAAGGAATTGGCAGAATTCAACAAAGCCAGTCAGGTGGATAATTCAAGCCTCGTCAACAGAAGACGGCTGACCAACATCGGCACATTTCGTGCTTACGTTGTCGCATACCTGAAAAACCATCCCAAAATCAATCAGAATATGACCTTTCTCATCCGCCAGCTTTCGCCCACCGAACATGGCTTGCCGATCGAGATCTATGTGTTCACCAATGATATCGTCTGGGCCAACTACGAGGCCATCCAGGCGGATATTTTCGATCATGTTTTGGCGGTCGTGCCGGAATTCGATTTGAAGGTTTTCCAGACTCCTGCGGGCAGCGACATTAGAGAATTTGCAGCGGATCGGTTCGGTATGGAAAGCTGAAATTATGACACGGCGGCTCTGAGAAAACAACCGGAGGACGGAGAATGAACCGGAGCTATTAAGCCTACCTGGCCGGGTCAACTCTGCCAATATTATCTTCGCAGACAAAATGAACTTTTCCTCTTGCTATTGTGCAAGCCTCGCTTAATTTGTGAGGGCATTGGATTATCCAGTGATCGACAAGCTTCAGCAAAGAGCCTCAAATCAAATAAAAGGAGGAAGAAGTCATGGCTCAAAAACAACCACAGAATTACAAAAACCATAGGCGCTATGTCGTAGGCTATCATGTTGTGGCATTCCTAATCCTTCTGATCAACCTGGTTTGGTCGGTATACCGGGTAATCGCCGTTATATCCACAGGAACGGTCATCACTGCGGTTTTGGCGATTGGCCTTATCTTGGTGTTTTATTACGCACGGGTTTTCGCTATGGCTGTACAAGACCGTCTGATCCGTCTGGAAGAGCGGCTTCGATTCGCCCGGCTATTACCGGAGGATTTGCAGTCCAAAATCGATGATTTTACAGCCGGTCAGCTTATCGGTCTGCGTTTCGCCTCCGACGAGGAGCTGCCTGAGTTGGCCCGAAAAGTCGTGGATGAGAATATTCAGAACCGGGAAGACATCAAGAAGCTGATCAAAAACTGGCGGGCTGATTACCAGCGGGTTTGATAAAGTAGCCAAGACATTAGTGGCACAGACATTCTGTGCTGTGGATATGGAATAAGGAGACACTTGACATGGATCGTACCGGAGTTATTCTCCATCACGCCACCTTATAAGAATTGCAGAACAGACAGGAATGTCTGCTCCACCAACAGTTAATAAAGAGAAGTTGAATTCAATCAGTAGCACAGACATTCCTGTCTGTGGTTATGAAAGATGAAAAAATCCACTCGGCTTTCCACTTTCTTTCTGGCGTTTCTTTTCATTTTGTTGGGATGTTCCCAACAAGGACCTCTCTGGTGGAAGGGGAACCTCCACACCCATTCTCTTTGGAGCGACGGTGATGATTATCCCGAAATGGTCGTCGACTGGTATAAGTCGCATGGCTATCACTTCCTGGCATTGTCCGACCATAATGTCCTGTCAACCGGT
The DNA here is from genome assembly GCA_030624545.1 of Bacteroidota bacterium. Lineage (GTDB taxonomy): Bacteria > Zhuqueibacterota > JdFR-76 > JdFR-76 > DREG01 > JAUXJX01. The sequence goes on from JAUXJX010000354.1 coordinate 2,779, forward strand.
GAAAAGTGGACAAACGTGCCAGAGGGTGGCGACAGGATGCAAGCTTATGGAAACTACCTCGACCGATTTGGCGCCGAATGGGTCGTCGAAAAGCAAAAGGGAGATTCCCTGTTCGTCAGACTTAAAACCCTCGAGGAATTCCGCGGCTTGTTCGAAGAGCCGGGACAATTTCTGTTGATCCAGGGTGAAGAGATCACCGACCGCTTTGAGACGAAGCCCGTGCATGTCAACGCCACCAATCTGAGAGAATTGGTCCCTCCCCAGGGTGGAGGGAGCGTTCTTGAAGTAATGCAAAACAACGTCAATGCCGTGCTGGCCCAGCGCGAACGGACCGGCCAGTCGATGTTCCCGCACATCAACCATCCGAATTATGGCTGGGCAGTTGCGGTTGAAGATCTCATCGGGCTGCAGGGCGAGAAGTTCTTTGAAGTCTACAACGGACACCCCGCTGTCCACAACGAAGGCGACAGCCTGCACCCGAGCACGGAGCGCATGTGGGATATTATCCTGACGGAGCGGGTTGAGCGCGGCGATGGGGTAATGTATGGCATTGCAGTAGACGATGCCCACAACTACCGTGCCCTCGATTCGAACCACAGCAATCCCGGCCGCGGCTGGGTAATGGTCCGGGCCCGGGAGCTCACGCCCGACGCGATTATCATAGCCATGGAAGCCGGAGACTTTTATGCCTCTACAGGAGTCCTGCTTGAAGATATTCGATTTGAGGATAACACCATCTCCTTGACGATTCAAGCACAGGAAGGCGTTTCATACAAGACCCGGTTCATCGGTACGAGGAGAGGGTACGGTCCTGCTGATGAAGTAC
>JAUXJX010000325.1 GCA_030624545.1 Bacteroidota bacterium
AAATTCCAATTGTCGATCTGTACCAGCGTCGATGAAATCTGGATAGATACCGGTTCATCGCTATGCATAACCTGTATGTATGTGAAAAAATGTGTGATATTTATTTCAACAAAAAACCTGCTCAAGAAATGGCAGGTTTATGTTACCTGATCTTCAACTGCTCATGAGTGAATTTTATTGAACAATGTCACACAAGGACGCGGATCCAAGGACCGTCTTTCGGTATTACTTCCCCAATTTTGCGTGCCACCGCAATTCCGCGTTCATGAAGTAAGCTTATGAGCGCCTCACTCCTTTCGTTTGGAACAGAGATGAGCAAACCACCGGAGGTCTGGGCATCATTTATGATCGTTTTGTAATCGTCGGTTATCGCACCATCATATGTCACCTTGTCTTCAAGAAATTTTTGATTGCTTTTCGTTCCACCCGGCACGGTGTTTTGCTCGTAATAGTCAAATGCTGCAGGCATGACGGGAACCGAATCTACTGAGATTTCAAGCCCGACCTGGCTCGCATGTGCCATTTCATAAGCGTGGCCAAGAAGGCCATAGCCGGTGATATCGGTGGCCGCGTTCACGCCAATTTCCTGCATGCACTCCGATGCGACGCGATTCAATTGCGCCATGGTCCGGGTAACCGAGTCGATGGCTTTTTCAGATGCGATGCCCTTTTTTATCGCAGTCGAAATAATACCGGAGCCGATCGGCTTCGTTAGCACAAGGGAATCCCCAATCTTGGCGCCCGCATTCTGCAGGATCTTGTCGGGATGAACAATGCCGGTAACAGAAAGTCCGTATTTCATCTCATCATCGCTGATGGTATGGCCGCCGACCAACACCGCACCGGCTTCCTGCACCTTTTCATAACCGCCCCGCAAAATGTCCGAAAGCACGTGGAGCGGAAATTTATTATTCGGAAATGCGACGATGTTCAGGCAGGTAATCGGTTTCCCGCCCATGGCATAGACATCACTGAGAGAGTTGGCCGCGCTGATTTGTCCATACAGAAAAGGATCATCTACAATTGGCGTGAAAAAATCAACTGTTTGGATCAAGGCCAAATCATCTGAAAGTCTGAATACGCCGGCATCGTCAGCGTGACCAAATCCAACTAACAGATCGGGATGTTGTGATTTAGGCAAATCCCTCAAAACCAAACCCAGCTCCGCCAGGCTAAGTTTCGACGCTCACCCGGCGCACTTGACGGTTGTCGTCAGCCGTGCGATCTCTTCCTTACTCATTCTCCACTCCATTTCTGCTGATTAAATTAGGTCACAATATGCTGGAAAAATGATTTAAAGGCAAGAGAAATAGAGGGTGTTTGAAAATGAAGTGGGCCGGATTGGGCCTAAAGGTTAGAGGAGATCCTCAATGGTATCGATCAGGCGTCCCACGTCCAGAGGTTTTGTGAAAAAATGCCGGACTCCTATTTCTCGCAGACTTTCTTGAAGATCTGTGTCGACGGTATCGGCAAGTACGACGATCCGCATACTCCTGGTCTTCTCGTTGTGATGCAGCCGCTCACAAAGCTCCTGACAGGATATACCGGAGATCTTCGCCGCAAGAATGACCAGATCCGGCTCGAAAGTGAGCGCCTTCATGCCTGCATCGTAGCCCTCACGCGCAACTTCAACTTCATATCTACTTTGCTGGTCTTTTAGGCCTCTGATTATTGACTGCAAGACCCTCTCGTCTTCATCCACGATCAGCAATTTGCTAACTTCAAATGGCACTTCCGGCGTTGGCTCCTCGTGAAATGGCAGATCGAAAAGCCGGTTCAGTTCATACCGGTATTTTGTCAGGATGGCCCGTTTCGCGGCCAAGTTTGGTCTAGTCCTGCCGTTCTCCCAGCGATTGACTGAGGCGTAGGCAACTCCCACCTGCTCGGAGAAATCTGCCTGGCTAAGCCGGAGGTGATGCCGCAGCTGCCTGATCTGATCAGGAGATAGCGTGTGATCTTCTGACATAAGATCAAATTCAGGTTGGAAGGCCGCGGATGGTGCGAGGCCAGACTTCATTTCGCCGGATTGATTTTTTGGATTCTTCGACGGCATCGAGCAAAAAAACAGGTCCTTTCTTTCCGCCCCCTTGGTTTTTGAGAACTCACCTCGGAATGTTCTTCTATTTATTATATCGGCTGAAATGGATGGGGATTTACAGTATTTTAACAAATGATGGAAAAGGGCGCAGATTTCTCTGATTTTATTATGGATATGGCGAGAGAATTGAGAAGAGCCTTGTACGAAGGAAGACTTAACTTGTATGATTCACAAAAATTTCATACAAGGACGCCAAGGCGCTAAGAATATTAAAGATATATTTCAAACTCGGTTTCCAGAAGACTGTTTTGCGTCTTTGCGTGAGTAAATTATTCAATTGAATCCTTCGGAGAATATCCTCCCTGTTGAGGAATCATTTCCTCAGACCCCAAAAAGAACAGGCAACTTCGAGAGCGGAGCTTGCTACCGACAATGTGTACCGGGAAAGAGTTGACTCCTTCGGTAAGATTGAATACCCACGCCCGGGGAGGGGTAGCGGTGGGAAGTGACCCCGTTGCGCTGCATTAGCGGACGGCACGTGGATACCGTCCTGCGAAAAAAGGCAGCAGCGGTCGAGTTAAACCCGGCCGCTGCTTGTCAAAGCCCGTCTGAAACTATATCTTTGTGACGTTGGTCGCTTGCAAGCCTTTTTGGCCCTGCGCGACTTCAAACTGAACCTGGTCGCCTTCTTCCAGCGACTTGTAGCCTTCGCCTTCAATAGCTTTGTAATGGACAAATACGTCATCGCCTTGTTCCCTGGTGATGAAGCCATAGCCCTTAGAGCCATTGAACCATTTGACGGTTCCTTTTTCCATTGAATTAATCCTTATCTAAAAGGTCTGCGTTACGTACATCTCTGTTCTATGCCTGTTCAGGGCAAAAAAAAATCGCTTCGAATAGCCTTCTTGCACCATTCTCCACGAGTTTCTTATTTTTACAAGCGTTATCTTTAAAACGCCTTATCACCAACAAAAAGGCGGATAAAACAGGGTACAATGAATTACGGCGCTTAACGTACAACATATCACTCTAAAAAGCAAATATTAATTTTGTTTTTTTTGAAACATTAAGAAGTGGTCCAATCAGGCTAATTTTGTGCTCCTGGCAAGTCTCAAGACAAACCTGCATTTTCTGACCAAATCATTATTCAATCCAGAGCTCCCTTTCCAAATCTTCCCAGAATTCAACCTGCATTCCCCTGTGGTCGAAAACGCCCATATAATAGGGGTCATTCTTTTTATACTCCTCGTACGGCCCCTTATAATCAGCGCGCCGTTCTTTGTAGGCCTCGAAAGCCGCCAGACTATCGTACTCCCAAATTACGAAGTGTCGGCCAGATAAACGCTTTCTAACAATCCATGCCCCAGTTTGGAGTGCAGTTCAATGGCACAGGAAATAATCCGACTGGTAATATCTTTTAAAGGAAATTCTTTTTGAGTGCCCAGAGAATTGCTCAATGCTTCCTGTCCGCCGCAGGCGGATCTGTGGTTTCATTTCCCAGTTTGCTCAACTCACTCCCGGTCCGACCATACAGCCAGGACGTTGCCGCTCGGATCTGCAAAATGGAACCGCTGGCCTCCCGGGAAGCTGAAAATCTCCTTCACAATGAGGCCCCCATTAGCTTTGACACTTTCTTCAACTTCGGAAAGATTTCTCGCATAGACAATGACCAGGGGGCCGCCTGCCTCTATGTCGTCCGCTTTCAGAAACCCGCCGGTAAGGCGGCCGTCCTCAAAGCTGATATACTCCGCACCCCAGTCCGTGAATTTCCAGCCAAACACGGATGAGTAGAAA
>JAUXJX010000188.1 GCA_030624545.1 Bacteroidota bacterium
ACATTCCACCTCAAAAGCAACAGGCAAAATGCTTACCAATCCAGGTGTATCTCTTATAAGGCTATGTATTACAAAAGCTTAAATTGTCTATTGTTACAGAAATGCAAGCTTTAGGCATGCCACAACTCAATGGTGGCACTTCTTCCCGGACGGTGGTTATCCCTTGAAAATTAGGAGGATAAGAAAACAAGGAGCAATTGTAGCGAACGGACAAAATGTGGCACCCCTTTCGGCGAATGGTGGTTGGGAAATGCTGACTATGTAGGGATGCAATCACGATTGAACTGTTTCGAAAGCCTCTTTGGCGGCCTCGGCATTTGCCTCGGGCAAAACCGGCACTTCATCTTTGATGGCTACCAGCACCGAGTCCAACTTCACAAGGTCACTAGTCTTTGCAAATGCCCCGAGAATGGCCGTGTTTACAATGGGATGGGCTTTGGATCCGAGGCGATTCTTGACCGCAACCGCGCTGGCATCAACGGTAGCTACTCTAAATGCCTGCAATTTTTCAAACTCTGTGGCTTTTCTTGTTGTATTGATCAAAATCGAGCCCCCTCTCTTCAGGCCGCCGGAGACGTCGACCGCATCGATCAAACTTGGATCGAGCACAATGATGTGATCCGGCTCATAAATCTGGCTGCGCACCAAAATCTTTTCATCGCTCACGCGGATAAATGCAGCAACAGGAGCACCGCGCCTTTCTACCCCGATTGTCGGGAATGATTGCACATATTTGTCTTCCTTAAAGAAGGCCACCGACAGTATTTTGGCGGCAACAACAGCACCTTGACCACCTCTGCCGTGAATCCGAATCTCAATCATAGAATTCCTGTCTGTGTTGAACTGCAACCATGCTACGTCTTAGCTTTGTACATTGATTTGAAATCGTCTAAGCATAATTATAGAAAATCGTCCGGTCAGATTCGAGAAAAAATGAGGGGGAATTCCGGGCGATCAAAATACATCCATGCACGCTTGCCCGCCAAGCCCCCTCATCCGTCTGTTTCGGATACGAACGGAGTTATTCAGGTAGATCTAAGACACCCTCCATGTACTTCACCGTGCGGCCGGAAATGACAATTCGGTCACCATTGTCTTCACAAAACAACTCGCCGCCCCGTGCCGATAGTTGATGGGCGTGCAGGTTCTTTTTCCCTAGCTTGGTCGACCAGTAGGGCGTTAGCACTGTATGGGCCGATCCTGTCACCGGATCTTCCGGGATGCCAAGCTGTGGGGCAAAAAACCGTGAGACGAAATCTACCTCGTCTCCTTTTGCTGTGGCAATAATTCCTCGCGAATCGACTTGGTTTAATAGATAAAAATTCGGGCTGAGTTCTCTGATGGCCGCTTCGCTCTCAAACACCACGAAATAATCGTCCGTCTTGAGTACCTCGACCGGATCGCGTCCTAATCCCTCAAGCACCACGTCTGGCGCTTCACAGGCCACCGGGGGTTGCGCGGGAAAATCCATAAATAGCAGATCGTCTCTCTGACTGACGATCAGCTTTCCACTTCTTGTGCTGAAATCGACCTGATCCTTGGATGGCTCGAGGATATTCAAAATAACATGTCCCGTGGCCAGCGTGGCGTGGCCGCACAAATCCACCTCGGCGACGGGTGTAAACCATCGCAACTGAAAACTTCCATAGCTAGATAGCCGCGTGCCGCTGAGCGAAAAGGCCCCTCGCTCCTTGTGAACAATAAATGCCGTTTCGGAAAGGTTGTTCTCCTGGGCGATCGATTGTAGAATCGAATCATCCAACCATTCTTCAAGCACACAGACTGCTGCCGGATTGCCGGAAAAGACCCGGCTTGCGAACGCGTCAATTTGGTAGATGGGGATGTTCATGGGTTCTCCATTTGTCTTTCGGGATTTTCTCGATCCGTATCCCATTTTGACGGATCCTCGATAATCTCACCTATAGGGGACAATTGAACCGATGCATTATCGACCTCCCCAAGATAACATTCCCTCTCTTGTGTGGCAAATCGTGATAAAATATGAAGCGGGAAGCGAATGATCGTAACCCTGCAAACGAACCGGGCGACGATCTGTTTTGAAGGATCGTACTTCATTCTGATTTCAAATCCCTAAATTCGTCTCTCCATTTCAATACAGTTTTTAGCCTTCTCAAACTGCTCTCGCACCGCATCGGGCCCCGTGCCGCCGGGTAATTCGCGCAGGCGAAGACTGAATTCAACAGTGAGCGCTTCATGAACATCCGCTTCAAAAAGTGATGAATAACTGCGAAGCGCCGACAGAGGCAATTTCGTTAGTGGGACCTTTCTTTTCACCGCTTCATTTACAATCTTCCCCACCAGTTCGTGTGCATTACGGAATGGCATCCCCTTGCGGGTCAGGTAATCGGCGAGGTCGGTTGCGAGAAGCAGATCATCTAGTGCTTGCCGCATCCGTTCGGGATGGAAACTGGCATCCCTCACAGCCCCGGTGAAGATTCGCACCGAATCCGATGTGGTGTCAAGCGCATCGAAAAGGGGCGGTTTGTCCTCCTGCAGATCGCGGGCGTAAGTTAGGGGCAGGCCTTTCAGCAATGCCTGCAATGCTGTCACATGACCGAGAACCCTGGCCGCCTTCCCGCGAACCAGTTCGAGCGAGTCAGGATTCTTCTTCTGGGGCATCATGCTGCTGCCCGTGCTGAAGGCCTCGGAAAGCTCAACGAAACCGAATTCCGTGCTCGACCAAAGTATTAGATCCTCGGCGTAACGGCTGAGGTGGAGCATGATCATGGCGGCCACGTTGACGACTTCAAGCAGAAGATCGCGGTCGCTGACGGCATCAATGCTGTTCTCGGAAATGCGGGCAAAACCGAGCTCTTCTGCAATGGATCGACGGTCAACAGGAAATGCTCCGCCGGCAAGCGCGCCGCTGCCTAAGGGCATGACATCAGCCCTATCTAATACTTGATGCAGTCGTTCCCGGTCGCGCTTCAGCGGCCAGAAAAGGGACAGAAGATAATGGGCTAGGAGCACCGGCTGCGCCTGCTGCAGATGGGTGTAACCGGGCATTACAGTATCAACGTGCTCTTCGGCGCGAGAGATCAGCGTTGATTGCAGCTCCTGAAGATTGCCGTCCAGGGCCGGCAGCACATGCTTCAGATAGAGAAGGACGTCCGTCATCACCTGGTCGTTGCGGCTGCGGCCAGTGTGGATTTTTGCTCCGGCATCGCCGGCGATTTCGGTAATCCGGCGTTCAACTGCCATGTGGATGTCTTCATCGGCTTCTTGAAATCTGAAGGCTCTTTTCTCGAATTCATCAGCTATGGTCTCAAGCCCGGCAAGAACCTGACGGAGTTCTTCATTTGAGTAGATATCAATGTCGGCCAGCGCCTTCGCCCAGGCCCTATTCACGGCAATGTCTTCCTGCCATAGCCTGAGATCGACATTGACCGAGCGGCTGAAGGCGGCAAAATCCGGATTCGTCCCATCAGAAAAGCGACCCGACCAGAGTTTTGAGGTTGGATTTGTCATTCGTAATCAAACCTGGAGCTGTTCAAAAAGTGTTGTGTCATTGCGATCCCGGCTGGCCGGGAGAAGCAATCTCCTACATTTGTGCTCAATTGTTGGGGATTACTTCGTCACTGCGTTCCGTTCGGCTGAGCTCACGACGAAGCCTCGTAATGACACACCGATGTCTTTTTGGACAGCCCCAGGCTGCTCCTCACTTTAATCCCGCTTGAACTTGCTATAATCCGGCCGCCGATATTCGCTGAGACCCGTGCCTTCAATGTCTATCAGAGATTTGACTTTTTGTGGCAGGCCGAACAGGTTAATGAAGCCCTCGGCGTCTTTCTGATCATAAACATCTTCTTCACCAAAGGTGGCGTAATCTTCGCGGTAAAGCGAGTAGGGAGATTTACGTCCTTCTATAATGATGTTACCCTTGTACAGCTTCAGTCTCACGGTTCCGCTTACTCTTTCCTGCGTCTTCTCTACAAAAGCATCCAGGGCCTCGCGCAGTGGCGAAAACCATTGGCCGTAATAAACCAGTTCTGCATATTTTGGAGCCAGACTCTCTTTGTAATGCAGAAGCTGACCGGGAAGCACGAGACTCTCCAAATCCCGGTGGGCAACGTAGATCAGGGTTCCGCCGGGAGATTCGTAAACGCCGCGCGATTTCATGCCGATAAGCCGGTTTTCCACCATGTCGACCCGACCAATAGCGTGCTCACCGGCAAGCCGATTCAATCGCTCCAAAAGTTCAATAGGTGAATAAGAAACTCCGTCGATTTTGGTCGGCACACCACGTTCGAAATCGATGGTGAACACCAGGGATTGGTCGGGCGCCTCCTCCGGCGAACGGGTCAGGTCGTAGACTTCTGCCGGCGCCGTCTTCCATGGATCTTCCAAATCGCCGCCTTCGCTGCTGCGATGCCAGATATTTTGGTCATGGCTGTAGATTTTATCCGGAGAGGCGGAAATGGGTACGTCGTGCTCGCGAGCATAGCGAATCGCTTCCTCGCGAGAGCGGATGTCCCACTCACGCCACGGCGCGATGACCCGGAGTTTTGGGTTAAGGGATTTATAGGTAAGCTCAAAGCGCACCTGGTCGTTCCCCTTGCCGGTACAGCCATGGGCGAGGGCGTCGGCGCCCTCTTTTTCGGCGATCTCCACCTGCCGCTTGGCGATGAGCGGTCTCGCGAAAGCCGTGCCAAGCAGGTAGCGGCCTTCATATATGGCGCCGGCTTTCATCGTCGGATAAATATAATCGACGATGAACTCCTCCCGCAGATCCTCCACATACACCTTGCTGGCACCTGTCGCGAGGGCTTTTTCCTGAAGTCCGATGAGCTCCTCTCCCTGGCCCAGATCCGCCGCCACGGCGATCACTTCGCAATTGTATCTCTCCTTGAGCCAGGGGATAATTATGGATGTGTCCAGTCCCCCGGAATATGCCAGAACTACTTTTTTGACTTCATCTTGCATTTGTCTCTCCGTGTAATATGATTGTAAAGAAATTAAGCAAATTGAAGAGAATAGTCAAAGACAATTTCAGTAAAATATGCGCGGCACAAATCACATACCCCGCGGCCTCTCCGTCGTTCAGGT
>JAUXJX010000357.1 GCA_030624545.1 Bacteroidota bacterium
ACACCTAAACCTTTTTCATTTCTAGTTGAAATTTCGACCTCACTAATCTTGTCCCTTCATCAACACGCCTCGCTCATTTATAATAGATTTCTTCAGGCACAACACTGAACGGCTCCGGATTAACATTGTCAGCGTTAACACCAACCTCTGCAAGCAGCCCTGCTTATCTGCGCAACCGACATCAAAATGGTGCTGCAAGAATTTCCTTGACAAGAACAACAAAGATGTTCAATTATCTTAAAAGTCTGTGTTGATCTGGGGCTTACACGGGTTCACCTTCTCCCGGGAAATCCAAGAATCCCCAGTCGATCCCTGTATTCTAATTCATTGCCATCGATATCAATCAGGGGCAATGCCGGAGTTACTTTCACGGTTGACAAGGTCACAACTACCAGCACAACCAATCCGATTCCGGTGGCAAACAAATCGGCCGGGTAATTAGTCATAATACCTTCAAGCACAAGCCGGCTAACCATCCCCGAAACAATGCTAGCAACCGCACTAGAGATCCTGCAAAAATCGTTTTAACAAATTATCCGCGGCGGTTGTATAAGCTTCATGAGCACCTTTTTTGCTAACTTCTCTGCCTGCTTGTTCATTCATTCCATTTGGACCAGTGGCATGTCTCACAAGTTCATTGAAATCTATTGGCCTTATCTTCTGAGCCGACAATGACAATGATTGAAACATATCTGCAACGTACTGATTTGCAATCGTTTTCCTGACGCCATTCGAAGTAGCCCAATCACTGAGTTCTCCGAGTAGACGGTAGAATGGTGCGATAAACCCGGTCAAAGTCCACAAGGCATGAAGCTGATTTTCGTCATCAACAAGAAGCGGTTGACCAATGTAACCAAGTATTTCTGTAACCGTTTCGTTTGAATTAAGAACTGGAATCGGACAATTGTGAGTCACAACAGTGGGCAACGGGACTGCGCGACTTATTCTATTTGCTGGCTCAACAGCCTTAGCTAAGTCAGACAATTGCAAAAATGGAATAAGTGAAATGACCACATGATCGACACTAAATTTCAAAGTCCTCAAAATATCTTTTGACGCGTTCGGCCTCACCGCAAGAAAAATGATAGCGGATTGGTCTAAGACAAGTTGATTGGTCTCCAACCGATCAACATTAGGAAATTTTTTCTCCAATTCTTTTGAATTCTCTTCATTTCTTGGTGATAGCTTTACAGTCAGGTTGTGCATACTTGAAGTACAAAGTCCTTTGACAACAGCACAAGCAATCTTACCAACTCCTATAAAACCTAATTTCATATCATAGATCCTCGTGTATGCGAATGAATACGGCTATTAATATGGGATCTCGGCGCTGTCTTTGACACCTCAAATCTACGCGCAGATCCGAATCTCGAGTCCGGCGATTAACCACACCAAAGATGCCCGCGCAGGCCAACGCGATAACCTAGCATGCTTGATCCTAGGCTTCTATTCTACGAATTTGCGGAATCATAACCAGTATGATTAAGAATGACACTGGATGCATAAGGCTCAATGTTATAAAAATCGGACCATAGCCGCCGCCCAAACTCGCTAACACCCAATCAGCGATAAGAAAAAACGTGAAGCCGCCTAAAGCGCCTGCGCAACCAATGATCCCTGCAACCGAACCTACCTTGAATCGGGGATAAAGATCGGTCGGCAACGCTTGTACGATCACGTTCCAAAACTGGTGTCCCAGATAGGCGGCGCTGATAAACACAATCGCCAGACCTGTCGGCGCCGAAACCACAAATGCGGATATCGGCAAAAATAATACCGCCATAGCCAGGGTGATCTTCCTTGAAGCATTGATGCTTTTGCCCTTCTTTATAAGTTTACTCGATAAAGCGCCTCCCATCAAACTGCCGCATGCTGCCGCTGCAAAAGGTATCCAGCCATAGTACGCGATTTCCCTGGTATCGAATCCGTGTACATCGAAGAGATACTTCGGTGTCATGAAAATGTAAAAGTACCAGACCCCGTCGGTAAGAAACTTTGCGATAATCAGTCCAATAAGTTCCCTCTCTTTAAAAAAAGCCAACCAACGAATGGGCTGGATGCTGCCCGTACTGTCTGACAGGGCTTCAGCAGTTTGCGCCTTTTTGATGTACTCCACTTCTTGCTCTGTGACCCTGCGATTATGTTCCGGTAGACGGTCCCCCCAACGTGAACCGCGCTCATTATTACGGTAGAAATACATCCAATATGCCACCCAGAAAAATCCGAGTGAGCCCGACACGAAAAAAACCCAGCGCCAGCCGAATTGAACCATGATAACAGCAAAGAGTGGGACTGCCAGGACAGAACCAATACTCGAACCGGTATTAAATAGACCGAACGCGCTAGACCGTTCCTTTGCCGGGAACCACTCGGCGACCGCCTTGCTTGCCCCAGGAAATCCGCCGCCCTCACCGAGGCCAAGCATGAATCGAGCCACGGCAAGTCCAACAAAGCTATTTACAAAACCAGTTGAAATAACTGAAAGGCCCCAGAACACATTGATTATTAGAAACCCCCAATAGGTACCGAGTTTGTCCATCAAACGCCCACCACCAGCATACATAACGGCATAGGCCAATAAAAATATGGCGCTGATGAGGAAATATTGAGAATCACTAACTGGAAAGGATTCGTGAATAGCGATGATCGCAACCGGAAGAGTCATGCGGTCCAGATAATTGTTAACGGTATCCAGCGTCAGAAGAGACGCCAGGTGCCATCGCTGTCGCTTGCGTTTTTTCGTCATGTTACCGATTGATGTGGATAACAAATCATCAGAGGTCCATCCTCATTTGCCGTCGGAGTCCCCAAAGAACGGATTCCAAATCTATTTGTCATTTGCGGCCTCGCCGCGCTGAGTGGCAGCAATATGTTCCGCTAACCGAACCGCCAGCGCTCCCAGAGTTAATGTTGGGTTAGCTGCCGCAATACTGGGGGAGACAGCATTGGAACAGACATAAAGATTATCCGTGCCGTGAACCTGTAAATTGGGATCGACAACACCGTCTGCATCTGAGTTGCTCATGCGGCAGGTTGACGAGGCGTGGGCACCGTCCGGATTTAATTCCCCGATTTCAATACTGTCTTCATCACAGCCTGCTGTTGTCAAGATTTGTACAAAAGTCTGTACGTACTCCTGCCGGGTTTTTATGTTGGTTTCATTGACACCAAACTCTATTTTGGTGGTGGGCAGGCCGTGTCTCGTGGTGTCAGTTCCCAGGCTAACCTTATTTTCCGGGCTTTCAAATTGTTCCATTTCTCCTCCTAATGAAATTGCCATCTCGGAGGTCATTGTTGTATTGATATCAGCCCGTGAAACATTTGAAAGAATTTGTTCTTCCAGGGAAGCGGTTGTGCCGACCGCCGGGGAAAACCACATTTTGCCTTTATGCTGATATTCTGGTGAATCGAAATGTCGACTGATCATAGAGGTAAAGCCAAGTTCCTGATGTACCTTGTCCGGGTTTCCTGGCCGAACACCTTCAGCGAACATGATTGCATGACCGACCAAATGCCGGCCGACGTGGCCTGAATCATTGCCGATACCTTCGGGCCAGTCCTTGTTGGCGGAGGAAAGCAGGAGTTTG
>JAUXJX010000484.1 GCA_030624545.1 Bacteroidota bacterium
ATTCATGAAAAGTTCGTGCCGCGGGATAGGCAGTTCCCATGTTTCACCCCTCGGTCTAGCAATGGGATACTCATGGATACTACCATTCTTGCGAATCGTCAGATTAATTAGAGTTGGATTATTTCCAGTGGCGCCATCTAAGTAATTGAGCAGATCCTCGCCGCTGAAATCATGCAGAAGCGCGTCTGCGAAGGATAGTTCTTGCAAACGTTCCGCCCTCGAATCAATCAGAATATCCCCAATTAAGATGAGCCTTGAGCGGATTTTTTCTGAAAGCCGACGGTAAAAAGCAATGTCCTCCGGGTAAGATACCGAGCCAATAAGACCGACGATTACCTCCGGCTGCAGATGCTCGATCTTTGTGAGACAGGCATCTGAACTGAGCCGCTCAACGATTGCATCTATGAGCGACAAATCGTAGTCTCCTTTCAGCCAGCCGCTGAGGCACACGAAATCAATTGGATGGTTGATGTAATCCGCCTGGGAAACTTTGCTGCAAAAGTAGTCACGAAGATAGACTTTTTTGCCGGGCGGGTTGAGGAAAAGGAGTTTTGGTTTTGTCATTGCTTCAAACACCAAATTCTTAACATACAAGCGCGGTAGAGATCGCAAAGTTCTTTCTCACCGGGCTCCGCGAACCCTGCCGCTCATAACATGGTCTAAACCTATGTCATACTTGATTCCATTCACTAATTGTCCTGATCTTTCTTCTTCTATCTCAAAAAGCTTCTCCAAAAAGCCGCAGACCCTTCGAATCACTGCATCAGTCTCGATCCCTTTCATGCAGGCCAGGTTATTGATGCAGTTGACCGTTTTGGCATTTTCCACACTCATACATGGACTGCACCACAAACCCTGATAGAATACGAGTCGTTTTGAACTTAGCGGGCCGTAGCGCTTCGGTGTTTCCGGTCCATAGAACGCCACGACGGGTGTGTCCAATGCGGAAGCCAGATGAACAGGGCCGCTGTCATTGGAAATGAGAACGACTGCATTCTTCAGAAGATAGGCGACATCGGGCAGTCGCAGTTTTCCTGCCAAATTATGCACCCGCGTTGGATTGGCCAAAACTTTCTCCAACGGCTCCACATATTCCCGTTCTGATTTTGATCCAATCAAAACCAAATCCAGCGAAAATTCTCTCAGAAGGGATTCGGCCAAAAAAAGAAATCGTTCCCGGGGCCACCGGCGTTCGGTCGCCAAAGGGCTCGCGTTGATGTTTAGCACAATATATCGTGAATCTCCAAAAACGAAATCCGGGCGGGTATAATCAGCCAACTCGAGGCAAGGCTTATCTCCTGTCCTCTCTTTTCGCGAAATCCGGTTTTCTTGCACCAAATTCATGTACTGCTGCGTCGTATGAATGTCTTCGAAAAAGGGTACTCTTACATCCAACAGATGAGCCTTCATTCCTTTCGGTCGGCCAAATCCAATCAATTGCGCCGGGCGGGCAATTCGTCCAATGATTGCGGAATAGTGGACGAAGAATTCTCCATCAAAAATCAGGTCGTAGCGCTCATTGCGCAGTTTTCGCATCAGCAATATCGATTTGAAAGGAATCAATGGCAATTGTTTAATTTCCAACCAATGCAGCTTTGAGATAAGAGGAATCATCGAAAACAGTTCACGGTTTTGTCGTAAGGTTAAGAAGTGAATTTCGACGCCAGGATGACGTCCTTGCAGATATCTCAATGCCGGTTCCGCCAAGATGATGCTGCCAACTCCCCAAAATTTGATGAAAAGTATTTTTTTAATTTCTTCAGGCCTCTTTCCCTTGCGAAAGATGCGCAGGACCAGCCCGATCCGGATTACGGCTTTACCGGCGTACTCATCCAACAGCTTTGCGATTTGGATTCTTAGGCGTTCTGGGTTCATCGGTCCTCAGCCAATATCGAAAGCCAAAACAACGCGCTGCAGCCGAGCCCCCGGCCTCTATCTGAGGTAAAGACGATTCGATTATTGTCTGCATCCCAGACCGGCTCGTCATCATTTCCGTTGTGGTAGGTAAGTCGATTTGTCTCCCCAGTTGCCAACTCTACGAACCAGATGTCCCGGTTGCCTGCCACATCCCACGAGAAAACAATTTTACTTTCGTCCGGTGACCAGGCCGGTGAATTGATTCGGTTGGAAGTTTTCAGTATGGTACTTTCCCGGTTCTGAGCGAACTCCCAGATTCTCAAGCTGGTTCCTTTCCCCTCCCTGACAACGTAGGCCAAGTAATCTCCACCTGGTGAAAGTGAAATGTCCTGGACTCTATTGGAGATTGGCAGCTGTGACATCTCACTTAATTGAATGTCAGATAGAAAAACTCTTCCATCATTCAGGTATGCAAACTGAAATCCATCGGGATGCCAACTGGGATTTTCGCCCACCGTCAAAAAGGAGAAGTCTCTTCTCTGTCCATTACTCAGCCAAATCTCCGGACGGCCTTGGACAACGGTTTCCGCCAAAAGACTGGAATCATCGTCGGCCAGATCAGGCCTAAAGTAATTCCTGGGACCCGTGGCAGTCCAGGGGCGTCCATTGGCCGAATAGATGGCGTAGTCTCCATCCAACAGCTCAGAATAACTGAAGACCACTTTGCTGCCGCCGAGATCCGGCGATTTTAAGATTAATCCCAGGTGCCGGTTAAATTCAGGATGATCAACGATAAGCTGCTTGGCGCCGTCATTGGGTTGATTTCTCGAGGATGAGTACGAAAATGCTGTCGTAGTCACGACCAACATAAAAGTCAACAAAACAAGAGATGGCG
Source organism: Bacteroidota bacterium (assembly GCA_030624545.1). GTDB lineage: Bacteria > Zhuqueibacterota > JdFR-76 > JdFR-76 > DREG01 > JAUXJX01. The sequence goes on from JAUXJX010000484.1 coordinate 2,753, forward strand.
CATGTGGGATTCGCCAGCTAATCCAACTTCGAGAGAAGTAAATTGAGAGGACAAAAAAGAGCAGTAAAAGCCAAAGCCTAGAATATGCAAAAGGGATCAGCCAGCCTTGGGCAAGGGGCTCCAGCGTTTGGTGGAAAGGATAATTTATGAGCACGAACAAGATGACAAG
>JAUXJX010000489.1 GCA_030624545.1 Bacteroidota bacterium
ATGAGAATTATTCCTATTTCTTACGAAAATTCGATGAATATCTTTCGGGCTATCTGGATGTTTTTGCATATTGTCTTTTGCCGAATCATTTTCATTTCTTGGCACGAGTGAGGGAAATGGAAAAAGACCTTGCAGGTTTACAAAACCTGCAAGGTCTATCTCCGACAAACCGCAATCCAGTCAGTCAAGCGTTTTCGAATTTCCTAAATGCCTATTCAAAAGCGCTCAACAAACAGCAAAACCGAACTGGTAGTCTATTTCAAAGAAATCTGAAAAGAAGACTGATAGACGATCAAGGATATCTGATTCGCATAATTTATTATATCCACTTAAATCCGGTCCACCACCGGATGCGTCGTCAGTTTGAGGATTATCCCTGGAGTTCCTATCATTGTTTCCTGGCGCAGCGTCCGACTATATTGAAAAGGAATGAAGTTCTTAGCTGGTTTAGTGGGAAAGATGAATTCATTGGATACCATAAATCTGCGTTGGCGCACCTCCAGGAGTTAGAAAGATATTTTATAGAAGATGACTGACATGGACATCAAAACAGACGTTGCAGGTTTTGGAAACCTGCAAGGTCTAGAGGCCATCTCCACCCTCGACATCCACTTCGCTCGCTTGATGACACAGCTTTCCGGGCAAGACAGCCCGGAGCTATTTCTTGCAGCGGCGTTGGTGAGCAGCCAGACCCGTGAAGGGCATATCTGCCTGGATTTGGCTGAACTGTCGAACGAGGAATTTCAACAGGAAAAGCTTGGCGAGAATTCGGCAGAAATGCCAATTCCGTCGCTTGAAGCGATGAAATCGGTTTTGTCCTCTTCAGTAGTTGTGGGCAAGCCCGGCGAGTTTAAGCCGCTTATCCTCGGCGAAAACAAGCTCTATCTCAACCGCTATTGGCACTACGAAGATAGACTGGCGAAATTTATCAAAAATGGCGTGCAAGCGACCGTGCCCATTGGGAATCTGGAAGAGCTACAAAGCAGCCTGGCAAAATGTTTTCCAATGAGTGGGGGAGAGCAGACGGACTGGCAGAGGATCGCCGCGGCGACCGCAGTGCTCAAAAAGTTCTGCGTAATAACCGGCGGACCGGGGACCGGCAAGACCTACGCGATTGCCAAAATCATCGCTTTGATGCTGGAGCAGTCGGAAACCAGTGAGCTGCGAATCATCCTGGCCGCCCCCACCGGCAAGGCAGCGGTAAGACTGCAAGATTCGATCAGGGCGGCAAAAACTGAACTGAACTGCCCGGACGAAATCAAAGTTCTTATTCCGGAGGAGGCGTCGACGATTCACCGGCTGCTTGGATATATCCCAAATTCACCGTACTTCCGGCATGATGCGGACAATCCGCTCGATGTCGATGTGATGATTGTGGACGAGGCTTCCATGGTCGACCTTGCTTTAATGGCGAAACTCGTGCAAGCGCTGCCGCCGGACGCAAGGCTCATCCTGCTGGGCGACAGCAATCAACTTGCTTCGGTTGAAGCCGGCGCGGTACTCGGAGATATTTGTGATCTAGGCGCCACGCATCCTTATTCTAAGGATTTCGCCGAGAGGCTTGTATCCGTCAGCGGACAGAAACTGGAAGTCGATATGGCCGCTGAATCCAAATCTGTCATCCAGGATTGCATCGTGCGACTAATACGAAGCTATCGCTTTGAATCGCGAAAAGGCATAGGCGAAGTGAGCCATGCCGTCAATTCCGGCGATGGGGATCTCGCGCTTGCAATCCTGAAAGACGAGAAATTCTCAGACGTGGAGTGGCATAGTTTGTCTTCGGAGAACATTATTGCCGCTATTATCCAACGGTTCAGAGACTATGACTATGAAGGGAATCCTCGAGACTTACTCGAGCGCTTTGAGAGGTTCAGAATCCTATGCGCCGTAAGAGAGGGTCCTCTTGGTGTGAACGCCACCAATGTGAAAATAGAGAAATTTGTTAAGAGGAATCTTCGAATCAAACAGAGTGAGTTTTGGTATCCCGGCCAGCCGGTATTAATTACGCAAAATGACTACCGCCTCAACCTGTTTAATGGCGATTTAGGAGTAATTCTACCCGATGCACAAAACGACAACGAGCTAAGGGCGTTTTTCCCAGGTTCCGAAGCCACTTTGAGAAAGTTCCTTCCTTTCAGGCTGCCGGAATACGAAACCGCCTATGCCATGACGGTCCACAAGGGCCAGGGCTCGGAGTTTGACGAGGTGCTCCTGCTTCTTCCCGGAAAGGAGTCGCCTGTTCTGACGAGAGAGCTCATCTACACAGGGATAACCCGCGCGGTAAAAAAAGTGGCAATATGGGGAGATGAAATCATCTTTCGAACAGCCGTCTCACGCAAAATAAGACGAGCGTCCGGTTTGCGGGATGCATTATGGGAGGCTGCTGAGTGATGCTATCGCCTGAAACGATGGCGTCACTTGCTGACGAACTTTTCCCGATTATGGACAAATTGTTGACGGCTAATAATGAATACGCCCTGACGGTGGCATTGATCTCCGCAAAATATTCCTTGACTGTTTTCCAGGATTAGGATACATATTAATTAACCCGTTGTGCTAGTTAGAAGAATTTGACTTGACTAGTTCAGTTCAGAATGACCAAAAGTACTTCTCTTTTAGACGGATAACACATTAAATGCCTGAGAAAACTTTGACGGGATAACAGAATAAGCAGGATTTATGATCATGATCCGTTTATCCTGTAAATCCTGTCAAAACAATTATTAAACATATCCAGAACAGTCCTGACTAGCACAATACGTTAATTAGTGATTGACCGAAAACATCCTTTTTGTCATTCCCGCATGCTTTTAGCGGGAATTTACCTTAGATGAAGGATTGACTCCCAATGTCAACACCGAATGCTACGCTGTCTGACTTCATCCG
>JAUXJX010000516.1 GCA_030624545.1 Bacteroidota bacterium
CGTCGTTGCCGACCGCAAGGTTTCGCCGAAAATTGACGGTTTCCTGAACGAGCCAGCCTGGCAAGGCTCCTGGGTCATTGATGAATTCATTCAACGCGAGCCGAACGAAGGGGTCATCGCAACCGAAAGGACCGAAGTTCGCATCGTCACGGATGCGGACAATCTGTATATCGGCGTCACCTGTTTCGACTCAGACCCATCTTCGATCATCGCCAAAGAAATGGAACGGGATTCGGACCTGGACCGCGACGATAATTTTTCTTTTATTTTGGACACGTTTCATGATAAGCGCAGCGGATTCTATTTTGCCATAAATCCCAACGGCGCCCAGTTTGATGCGCAGTTGGGAACCCGGGGCAGAAGAGGAATGAACCGCGATTGGGACGGCGTTTGGGATGTCCGGTCACGGATTATCGAGCAAGGCTGGAGCGCGGAGATTGTCATTCCGTTCAAAACGCTTCGGTTTCATGAGAAAGAAAATCAGACCTGGGGCATCAACTTTCGCCGCAAGATTGCCCGGAAGAACGAAGAATCCTTGTGGCGAGGCTGGCGGCGCAATGAAGGGCTGCTGCAGCTAACCGCCGCGGGCGAGCTGCAATTATCCCGCAGAATAGAGCAGGGTCGCAACCTCGTGGTGATTCCCTATTTCAGTTCGGGATACGAAAAAGGATTTAGGCCTTATGATGATTTTGAGACCGGCGGTACATCCAAAACCGGTTTCGATCTAAAATACGCCCTTACCCCAACTCTCACTGCAGACGTAACCTTCAATACCGATTTTGCCCAGGTCGAGGCCGATCAGGAGCAAGTTAATTTAACTCGCTACAGCCTGTTCTTTCCCGAAAAACGAGATTTCTTTCTGGAGAACCAGTCTAATTTTGAGATGGGCAGCAGGTTCCGTGCGCTCGCATTCTATAGCCGCCGAATCGGACTTGGCGAAGAGCGGGAATCCGTTCCTATCCTGGCCGGAGGGCGGGTTAAGGGCAAAACCGGCAAAATGGACATCGGCCTGCTTTCCATTCAAACGCGTGAAACCGGTGATACACCTGCAACCCATTTCAGCGTAGCCCGTTTTAAGAGGAACATTTTTGAACAGTCTCATTTCGGCATGATCTACACCCGGAAATCGCCCGGTGAGGAATCATCCAACAACCAATTGGTCGGAGCCGATCTTAACCTCAGAACGAGTAAATTCAGAGGGAATCGAAACCTGTCTTTGACCACCTATTTTATGCAGAGCTTCTCACCTTCCACAAACTCGCAAAATCATGCCTTCAATTTCAGTCTCAGTTACCCAAACGATCTGATCCATGCAAACCTTGCATATGCGGAGGTTGGTGAAAACTTCAATCCGGAGCTTGGTTATGTGCGCCGGACGGGCGCGCGGATGTGGTTTGGCTCTTTTAATGTTGCGCCCCGTCCGAGGATCTTAAATCTTCGCAAGATGGAGCTAAACTCTCGCGTCTTCTACAACTCGGACTTTCATGGCAGCCTGGAGTCCGCCGGCACGACCTTTCGGCCGATCGGGCTGGTTTTCCAAAGCGGCGATGAATTCGAATTCAATGTAAGCACGAATCACGATTTTCTTACAGAGACCTTCGATATTTTCGACGATATCGAAATAAAAGAAGGCAGGTACGACGTCGTAAAATACGAGCTAAAGTTTGAAACCAACGACAGCCGACTGGTCTCCAGCGGGATTAGATATAAGTGGGGCGGCTTTTTCTCCGGCAATCAGCGCGCCATGAGGCTGGGAACCCGTCTCAGACTCAGCAAGAGACTGTCCGTCGCAGGTGAATACAAATACACCGACACCGATTTGCTTGAAGGCAGTTTTGTCACCCACGAAGTTGCCTCACGAATCAATTTTGCTTTTAATACCCGGTTGACGGCACGCGTATTTCTGCAGTGGAACAATGAAGATGAGGAAATCGGCCTCAATTTCCGCCTTAGATGGATCCCACGGCTCGGCAGCGACTTCTTCATTGTTTATAACGAAATCGAAGACACTGCCCTGAGCGGGCTCCGTACCAAGCACCGGGTTCTGCTCACCAAGCTCACCTACTGGTGGAATCTCTGACATTGGATCCTGTCTACTGCGCCTTTTTCGATACTTTTTCTTTAGCCCACTAGCTGAAAAAGTATTGGTTGATCACTGGGAATCCAGATCGCGCGAATGTTCGCGCATTAAAGTGGCAGAGCAACCCCCTTTCAGGGCAACCAATTCTCCCCTCTTTCCAACTCTCAATGTGTGGTTTCAGAAGACGCCCCGGCTTCAAGAAAAACCTTTATCAAAGCATCTTGAACACCTGCGTCCCTGGAGTGGGCGCTGGAAATAAGCATGGCCATTGTTGTGTAGTAGCCGCCATACAAGTATGCCTTGGCATTTACGTAGGCTCCAGCTGCAATAAGAATGCGCGTGATTTCCACGGCATTATACGGTGTTTTTTGTCTCCGTATTTCAACGCCATTTGCTGAAATGTAGTGGAGCAACGTGGCCTGGTGCTTGAATTGCGATCGCTTGCGAACCAGGGTCGGATTGGTATTGAGTAGAGCGGCAAGAATCTCGTGGGTTGAGGCTCCCTCAAGCCGGGGCAGGAAGTTGGAAATTTCAACGACCGCGGCCGTATTTCCCGCTTGGTGTGCCTTGAAGAGATTTTGAGCCTGTCGAGCCAGTTGTTCATGAATTGTCTGTGCCAGGAAGGAATCATCGAATAAGTGTTGATGCAGCTTCTCGA
>JAUXJX010000156.1 GCA_030624545.1 Bacteroidota bacterium
ATCTTCGCGCGCCTCGATATCGTCTATGTACTTGTGGCTTCCCCAGGGATTGGTCCAGTCAACCGTGCCTCCTCCAGGCTGGTCCGGCACTTTTCTGTCATAAAGACTGGAATCGAAGATCAGGACTCCCGAAGAACCCGGTCCACCAAGAAACTTGTGAGGTGAGAAGAAAATGGCATCCAGTTTTTCCAGTGGATCTGCAGGATGCATATCGATATCCACATAAGGAGCGGAGGCCGCAAAATCCATAAAACAGACGGCGTTGTGTTGATGCATAATTTTGGCCAACTCATGAACAGGCGGCCGGATTCCCGTCACGTTTGAACATGCGGAAAAAGCCCCGATTTTGGATTTGCGATCCTTGTACTTTTCGAGAAGGCGGCGGAGGCTTCCCACGTCAACAAGTCCGCTGTCGTCGGGATCTACGCAAACAACGTCCGCAATTGTCTCCAGCCATGATGTATGGTTGGAGTGATGCTCCATATGGGTCACAAAGACGACAGGGCGATGCTCAGCGGGCAGCTTCAAAAAAGACGAAAGCTGCTCGGGGATTGTAAGTCCCAGGATGCGTTGAAATTTGTTCACCGCGGCAGTCATGCCGGACCCGGGGGTGAGGACTACGTCACCGCTCTGGGCATTCACGTGCCGTCTAATGATTTCATGCGCCCTGTGATAGGCTTGCGTCATACTGGTTCCCGTGACGCTGGATGATGAATGGGTGTTGCCCACAAAGGGTCCGAAGGTTTCCGTCATTTTCTTTTCGATGGGCGCATACAGCCGGCCGCTCGCGGTCCAGTCTGCATAGACGATGCGGTTACGGCCATAGGGAGTTTGGAAGGTCTGATTGTGGCCGACGATGTTGCGGCGATATTTCTCGAAATAATTTTCCAGATTGGTCATTTGATCCTCTCGGATATTCCCGTCCTAGAATATAAAAAAAAAGATGTTAGATAGGAAGTACTTTGTCTGAAAGCAATAGAATGATCGTCCAATATATGATCGGCAAACGGAAGAAATGCTCTCGCATTTTCTGTCTCCTCTTGATAAGCTGTTGCCGAATGTCATTCCCGAATGCAGTTGTCGGGAATCCACAGATAAAATGTACTTGATTCCCGCTTAAAACATGCGGGAATGACAGTGATAAAAAGTTCATGCACGCTTTCTGCAACAGCCTCTCGAGACGGGATTTAGGGGTGTGTTAACTGATGAATGACACACGAATGTTCACTCCACCAGGATCATCTTCCTGGACTGCTGAAATCTCTCGCCGTTTTGGCCGGCAAAGCGGACCCTGTAGAGATATGTGCCGCTGCTCACTCGCTGCCCCGCTTCGTCGGTGCTGTCCCATATCCACTCACTACGGCCCGCTCTTGAGAAGTGATTTTGGTACATCCTCACGCGTTGGCCGAGCATATTATAGATTTCCAAGACCACTTCTCCCGCCGCTGGCAGTATAAAACTGATCGTGGTGCTTGGGTTGAATGGATTCGGGAAATTCTGCTCAAGCTGAAACTCTTGAGGGATGAGAACTGGTCCGTCCGTCACGTTCGTTGTCGTAAAGAAAAAGTCCAGAATGCGTTCCATCAGTTCAAAGCGGACTGCTTCCGGGTAGATGGTCTCGAAAGGCACGGCAAGGTGGACCAGCTTGCCCGGGTTTGTACCTTCCGGGAAAAGTCCGTCAAAATGGATGCCGGCGACGCCATTGGTCTCATTCACATTCACATATTTGAGACCGTTAAGAGCGCCATTGATGGCCTTTATGGCGTCGGGCCAATCGACGTCGTAAGTGCCGTGAGAGCCGTTATCGAAATTGAAAGGATCGATGCCGGCGAAGATCGTTTGGCTGATTGTCTCAGCCCGGTAATAGGTGCTTTGCTGCCCGTTGGGGGCATCGGAAATGTAATCCGCCTTGAGATAATTTGCATAGAATTGCCGGTCCGCTGAAGATCCCCTCACCAGATCCCAGCCAATTTCCGCACCGGAGAGGAACAATTTACCGCCGTTCTTGAGGAATTCTTTGACACGCTCCTGTTCCAACTGGTTGAAGGTATCGTCCGCCTCACTCTCGTCCCCCAAAATCCAATCCACAACCTGGTAGTCGGCCAGGTTCACAAATCCGCCAAAGACAGATTCGTTGCTGGCCGATGAAAATGCCACAGATCGCGCATGAATTGCTTGTCCGTGCTGGCGAACAAAATCAAGCGTGTTGGTTGTGCCGGATACGCGGTCAAAACCATTTACGATCAAAATCGGGTGTGGATCAGCTGAAGGCACACCGGCGAGAACCTCGGTTGGCAGCGAGAGCCCGGTAGAATTCACGGCCCGAACGCGAACAAAAGAGAGCTGCCCCGGCTGCAAGTTACCAATCACCGCGTCGTTGGATGCTAAAAAGACCGAATCCGGAAAGGACAATCCATCCTCGCTCAAATAGGCGAAATAGCCAGTGGCTCTATTGGCCGGTTCAAACCGGATACGCAGAGCGTTCGCATTTTCCTGCAGAATTCTCAGCGAAAGCGGAACATCAGGCGCCGGAAGTTGGCCGCTGCCGAACTTAAAGTCCAGCAAATTCCAAAGCTCCTGCCGGTTGCCGTCATAGCCGAGGGCCCACATGCCCACGCCCAGCAAGTTATTTTCTGTGGCGAGATCGTATTTCAGACTCAGGCTGGAGTCGTCGTCAAACCAGACCTGGTTCCAGTCGGTTCCATCGTGCCAGCGATACCAGGGCGTTCGCGACTGCGTGTCCCAGATGAGGCCATAGGTCTGGGAGCCCGAAATGGCAGAATCGAAATAGATCGACCTGACATGTCTGATCACAGGGGAACTACGCTGAGAAGAGGTGGTCGTCCAATGATTCCCGTAATAAGGAAGGCCGAGCACCAGCTTCCCCGGCGTTCCCGCCGTGACGAATGCGTATTGCGAAAGCACGGTATTTGTAATATTGATAGACCCGCCAACCAGGGGAGCATTGGGACCCGAATTACTGCTGAAGCTCCCGGAAAAGGCATAGCCCATAATGAAAATTAAATCACAGCTTTGCGACAGCCCAAGGAAATCCCAACCGCCCCAATTCACAGCGGGTCCATCAAAGGAAACTTCGCTGCCCGGAATTTCCCTGTGCAGGTACTCCGTCAACTCCGCCATAAAATTGTTGATGTTGGCGCCGCGATCCGCCGTGTTCAGACTTTCGAAATCGACGTTCAAGCCGTCGGCACTGCCTTCCAGCATTTTGTTTTTGATGTTGACGAAGAAATTGTTTTTGTAGGTGGAATTCGTGATCAGGTTGTGAATCTTGCCGCCATCAAACAGGGTTGCAACCAGTATAACTTTCACACCGTTGCTGTGGGCTTTGTTGATCAGGCTGACCCACGGCCAGCCGTGGTCATTGCCCAGCGAGCCATTCTCGTTAACCTCAACGGAGAATGCGGCGACATGGGTGAGCAGATCGTAGCGCAGGTATTCATCGGTACTCCAATAAGGGAGAAATCCGAAGACCACCGCATTGGGACTTGCCGGTTTGCTCATGCGAGGTTGCAGCGGACTGATCTTCTCAAATGAGGGCCCGATCAAATCGGGGGTGGTTTGCGTGTCCCGGTGAAGCTCCCATTCTATCTGGTGAATACTTTTGGGCTCTTGTGCTGATAATTGGCGGGGCAGAAAAAGAAATATGATAAGAAGAGATAGGAGGATTCGGAGCTTTTTCAGGCAAGGTTCATTTTTCATATCAGGGACATCTATTTGCTACTTAATACGCGACGGCTCATCCTTGTGTTCTTCGCTTTGTTCCTGATGTGGCGATTTATAGCCTTCGGGCTTTTCCGGGTATTTTGTAGTGTCCTGGGTCGTCGCGGCCGGAACCACAGGTGGTTCATCGGACGCCTTTTTCTCGGAACTGCTGCATGAGATCAGAAAGACCGAGATCAAAATTATGGAAAAGATTCGTTTCATGTTTTTCGTTTTCTACTTATCGTGATCTGGAAATTCTTCTTGGCAGTTAAATCTAGATTTTTCGTCTAATTAATTCAATGCAAATTCAGGCCGAGTGTTCCGCATGTCCCTCACCCTGTCACTTCGTGATATTCCTCTCTCAGTGGAGAGGGACCGAGGGTGAGGGAGAAATGAGGCATTGCCACGACGGCGTCACTTAGGCGTAACGAGACATCGCATAACGGATTGGTTTGTCTAGTCTGCCCCTTTGAGCTGGTATCAGAGTATAATTATGGTAGGCTGAACATCATGAATAACAAACCATTTCATATTTACTCTTTGCAAACCATCGCGAAATCTTCGCGTATCTTCGCGGCTAAAAGCATTAACCGCAAAGGATGCCAAGAAGGCGCAAAGAACGCAGAGAGATAACTAATCAACAAATCTAAATGTCATTACTACCGGAAGATGATCGGATGGCTCCACATCGCTCCTGGCCACATACCATTCCACAGGTGCTATTTTGTCCGAAGTGTAGAAAACATGGTCGATCTTTATGATGGGGTCGTCGGCAGGATAAGAATAGGTGACTTTTTCTGAGATCTCATTCGGGTATTCCGGAAAGGCCTCTTTGAAATTCAATTCCTCCAAAATGCTGGCAGTGGTCTGCTCCTGCGAAAAGTCGATATCGTACTCATCTGTGGTGTATCTCTGCTTTTTGGCGTAGGGGAGGATGGCGTTAAAATCGCCAATCAACAGAATGGGAAACTGCTCTGCATAATTGCGGCAGATGTCAAGAACCTCCAACGCCTGCCGCTCTCTTGTGCCAACATCCCAGGACTCCAGGTGGACATTGATGATGATGAGGGGACGTCCGACATCGACTTCGACCACCTGGGCGAGGCGGTCGAGGTAGAATGCATCATAATAGAAGGACTGATCGGGCCTTTCCAAGACGATCCGTTCGTGGAACTCGATTGGATATCTGCTCAAAATGGCCTGCCCTGACATTACCCGTCCAAAGTGGACGGAGGGAGGCCAGTAGGGGAACGGCACATACCGTTCATCCCAGTTCACGGCTTTTGCAGCGTAGCCGAATTTCAAATGCCGGGCCAGGCTGTCCAGTTGATTCACATAAAACGATCGATCCGATTGGAAGTCGATCTCTTGCAAGCCGACAAAATCCGGCTTGATCCGATCAAGAATCTCCCGGGAAGCCTTTAGATTAACGTCAAAGAGTTCTTCTTCTCTTGGGATTGGTTGGTTGTTGGTCATGCCGGACAGATAGCCAATGTTGTAGGCCATGACCGTGAAAGTGTCTTGCCCGGTAGCCATCACGGCGGAATCCGGTGAATAATTGATGACCTCAGAAAGTTGGTCATTCTCCAGGGTCGCGGAGCTAGCCCATAGGATGAATAGGATCAGGGCAATGATTATCGCGATGACGGGGGAGAGTATTTTGAGGGTTGTCTTCATCATGAAGTAGCTCTTCGGGGCATCCTGCGAGCACCAATGTCATTCTGGAAGAATCTTGTCGGTAAAACGACCGAAGTTATTGTTTCCGAACTACATAGCAAATGCGAAAAAGATTCCTACTGAATGACATGATTACCCGGAAGCTGAAGTTCAGTCATGGAGGTTGATTGGAGTTTCTATGAACAATAGCGA
>JAUXJX010000355.1 GCA_030624545.1 Bacteroidota bacterium
AGAGACCACTGCCCTTTCTCAGCGGCTCCTTTGACGTTGTTCTTTGTTCCCTCGTGGGCGAACATTTGGCACAGCTGGCGCCATTCTTTCGTGAAATGCATCGCCTGTTGCGAGCTGGTGGCCGGCTGCTGTTCTCGGTATACCATCCGGCTATGGCAGCGGCCGGGATTGAGGCGAATTTTGAAAAGGCGGATGTAGAGTTCCGCTTGGGCAAGTATGACCATACAGTCCAGAATTATTGTGACGCTGTTGAGGCCACAGGGTTCGGCCAAATCCAAAAGCATGAATATGAGGGTGATGAGCAGATGGTGGCAGCAGTGCCGGAGGCGAAGAAGTATTTGGGATTTCCATTACTCCTCATTATACTGGCGGAAAAAAAATTTGAGTGAATTTGTAGAACGTTCTTGTCTTTATGACTTCCGTGGGATATGGTCCAAAACACGTCAAAAACAAGATGGAGCGAAACCGATGAAAATATCCAAGAGAAATCCGTTTGCGACTCATATCCTTGTTGGAGTCATCTTTGTTCACATGGCGGGATTGGCGTTGGCGTCCGACGACTGGTCCCGGTTCCGCGGGCCGAACGGAACCGGGGTTGCAATAGCCAGAAGCCTTCCGCTCGAATTCGGCCCGGACAAAAACGTAATCTGGAAAACCGAGCTGCCGCCCGGGCACTCCTCGCCTATTCTTACTGAAACCCGGATTTTTCTGACCGCTTTCGAAGAAGAGAACCTTCTGACTATCTGCATCGAACGCACGACCGGAAAGATCCTTTGGCAAAAACAGGCCACCAGAGACCGGCAGGAAAAACTAGATCAGCGCAACAACCCTGCTTCTCCTAGTCCAGCAACCGATGGCGAAAATGTTTATGTTTTTTTCGCAGACTATGGATTAACCTCATATGATCTGGAAGGTAACAAGCGGTGGCAATTGCCTTTGGGGCCGTTTAATAATATCTATGGCATGGGCGCATCTCCAATTGTGGCGGATGACAAAGTAGTACTGGTGTGCGACCAGAATACGAACTCATTTCTCATCGGTGTTGGAAAGGATGACGGGCAAATAAAATGGAAGACCGACCGTCCTGAAGCCACAAGCGGCCATTCCACACCTATCCTCTACAAGCCGCAGGAGGGCGGCACACAGGTAATCGTCCCGGGTTCCTTTTATTTGACCGGCTATTCGGTCGCTACCGGCAAAAAGGTGTGGTGGGTTAGAGGCTTGTCCTTCGAGATGAAGTCTACCCCTGTCCTCCAAGAAGGAATTGCCTACATAAACGGCTACGCTACTCCGCTAAACCAGCCGGGCAAGCAAGTAGTAATTCCTCCTTTTGAAGAGGTGGCTCAAGAACATGACGCCGACAAAAGCGGAAACCTTACGATTCAGGAAATGCCGGATAAGCTGGCGAAGTCCTTTTTCTCATTTCTTGACCTGAATGGAGACAGCACGCTCAACAGGGACGAATGGAACTACTTCCGGGCCGCCATGGAAACCAAAAACGGCATGCTGGCGATCCGCGTCGGTGGCCATGGCGACATGACCGAAACCAACATTCTCTGGCAGTACCACCGCTCAGTGCCGCAACTGCCTTCGCCGCTTTTCTACAAGAATATTCTCTATATGGTGAACGACGGCGGCATCGTGACGTCCTTCAATCCGGCAAATGGTGAAGTGCTCAAACAAGGTCGACTGAGTGGTGCAGTTGATGCCTACTACGCTTCCCCTATCGCTGCGGACGGCAAAATCTTCATGATCGGCCGTTCCGGCAAGGTCTCTGTCCTCAAGCCCGACGGCAGTCTCGAAGTCCTGGTGGTAAACGACCTTAAGGACCAGTGTTACGCAACCCCGGCCATCAGCGATAATAGAATTTATCTCAGAACACGCAGCGTTTTGTACTGCTTTGGGATTTGAGTAGGGATGTTAGAATGGTTGCCACTGAGTCACAGAGATCACTGAGTTTTCTCTGTGGACTGTGTGTCTTTGTGGCATTTGAGCCAAACATTTTCGGAGAATAATAATGAAACGTCAAATTTCGGCATTAATCATTGCTTTCCTATTTGTCATTGTCCCTTTTGCAAATTCCGCTCAAAACCCCAAATCCCCTCCCACCATCTTCCAAAAAACTCAAAACATGCAAAAACACGCCGGGTTCTTCACCTTCTACTGGGATAAGGTTGAGGGTAAAATCTGGCTGGAGATTGATAAGTGGGATGAGGAATTCCTGTACGTCAATTCACTGCCGGCCGGATTGGGTTCCAACGACATTGGCCTCGACCGCGGGCAGTTGGGCAATCGACGGGTAGTGAAATTCCAGCGGATTGGCCCAAAGGTGTTGTTAGTCCAGCCCAATTATTCTTATCGTGCGGTTAGTGAAAATGAGGATGAAAGACGCGCCGTCGAGGACGCGTTTGCCCAGTCAGTGTTGTGGGGTTTCAAGGTGGAGGCGGAAGAAGATGCCTGGGTGCTTGTCGATGCAACAGAATTTTACATGCAAGATGCACACAACGTTATCGGCCGCCTGAAGGGCCGGAACCAGGGGAGTTATCGCCTCGACGAATCCCGCTCGGCCATTTACTTGCCGCGAACAAAGAGCTTCCCTCAGAATACCGAAGTGGAGGCCACACTCACGTTTACCGGCGACTCTCCCGGCGGCTGGGTTCGCTCCGTGGCGCCAACGGCCCAGTCATTTACCGTGCGGCAGCGCCATTCTTTCGTTCAGCTACCGGATGATGATTACAGGCCGCGGGAATTCGATCCGCGCGCCGGACTGTCCGGTATCAATTATATGGATTTCGCCACCCCCATAGAGGAGCCGATCCGCAAACGCTACATCGCTCGTCATCGGCTGAGGAAAAAGAATCCAAACGCAGCCGTGAGTGAGGCCGTTGAGCCGATTGTTTATTATCTCGATCGCGGCGCGCCTGAACCAATTCGTTCCGCACTCATGGAAGGCGCGCAATGGTGGAACCAGGCATATGAAGCTGCAGGCTATAAGGATGCCTTTCAGGTAAAACTCATGCCCAAGGGCGCCGATCCTTTGGACGTCCGCTATAATGTCATCAATTGGGTGCACAGGTCCACCCGCGGCTGGTCGTACGGCTCCAGTGTCTCCGATCCGCGTACAGGTGAGATTATCAAAGGGCATATCTCGCTTGGCTCTCTCCGGGTCCGTCAGGACTTTCTGATTGCAACAGGTCTGTTAGCCCCTTACGAGGAGGGAAAACCGGTCTCGCCCGAAATGAAAGAAATGGCCCTGGCACGTTTGCGTCAGCTATCAGCGCACGAAGTCGGCCACACGCTCGGCATCTCCCACAACTTTGCCGCCAGCGTCTCAAACAGGGCGTCGGTAATGGACTATCCTCATCCATTGGTGAAGCTGGATGGCAATGGGAATATCGATCTATCAGACGCCTACGCCACCGGTATCGGCGAATGGGACAAAGTAGTGATCAAATATGGCTACCAGGATTTTCCCGCAGGAATGGACGAGAAGGCCGAATTGGAGAAAATCCTGCAAAGGGCTGCCGCAGATGGCATGATATTCATCTCAGATTCCGATGCGCGACCTGCCGGCGGCGCTCATCCCGACGCGCATCTTTGGGAC
>JAUXJX010000423.1 GCA_030624545.1 Bacteroidota bacterium
AGGGCAACCATTCTCGGCCATTTGCAGCGTGGCGGAACTCCCACCGCCTATGATCGCGTGTTGGCTACCCGGTTTGGCTGCGAAGCCATGAAATTGGCTGCCCAAGCCAGTTTCGGAGTTATGGTAGGACTGGTGGGGCAGCAGATAAAAACCACGCCCATCAAAGAAATCGCCAACAGGCAGCGCCTGGTTCAACCGGATTCAGAGTTGGTCCAAACTGCGCGATCGGTTGGGACGAGTTTTGGAGACAGATAGTCATTCCTGGTCGGCAGTTGTGGCACAGGCGAAGGTAGTGTCAAAAGTTTCATGAAAAAATAGGATAGGAAATGAAACCACAGTTCCGCCTGCGGCGGACGGGAAACACGGAGCAATTCTCTGGGCACTCAAAAAGAATTTCCTTTAAAAGAATATTACCAGTCGGATTATTTCCCGTTTTTAACTCATTGATTCTTAAAAAATATCTCTGTGAACTCTGTGGTTAATTTTTTGACAATACTCATGCGAGGTAAACGGGCCTAAAATGGATAACGACAAAAACCGGTATATTGAATTAGCTCACAATATTTCAGACCAATTTAAACGGGCACCTCAAGTTGAAGCTATTGCTCTCGGCGGTTCTCAAACTGCTGGGTCAGTTGATCGTTATTCTGATATCGATTTGTACATTTTTTCTAACCGGATCATCCCTCTCGATTACCGCAAATCCATCGTGGATAAACTAGGAGCCAGCCGTTCAGACCTTAATCTCAAATTTTGGGATCTTGGAGATGAATGGTATGACGCTGAAACCGGCGTCGAAGTGGATATTATGTATTGGGATAGACTCTGGGTTGAAAACAAATTGCGCGGGTGCTTGACAAGCATCAAGCCTGTCTGGGGTATTCAACTTGCCTTTGGCATACTATCTTAAACTCCAGAATTCTCTTTGATAATAATGGTTGGTTGGGCGAGCTTCAAAATAAATGTTCTCAACCTTATCCTGCAGAATTAAGGAATGCTATTATTGCCAAAAATCATCCGGTCTTGAGAAATGTTATACCCTCATACTATTCCCAAATAAGGAAGGCGATTGATCGCCATGATTTAATCAGTGTGAATCATAGAATTGCCGCTTTGTTGGCCAGTTATTTTGATGTACTTTTTGCAATCAACTACTTAACCAATGCAGGAGAAAAGAAAGTACTGAAATATGCTTTGGAAAAGTGCTCAAAGATGCCTGAAAATCTGCAGACTCAAATTGAGGATTTATTAAGCTCGACTGCTGTGGAAGTTGACAAATTATTTCATCAGTTGGATATTCTATTGGACGCTTTGGATGCATTATTGGTAGAAGAGGGCATTGAACCTGCACAAACTATGTCTCTCGGAGAATGATCAGACCCCATCTTCTAAATTCCCGCCAGCGCCTTATCTAAATCAGCCTGGAGATCGTCCACATCCTCGATGCCGACGGCGTAGCGGATAAGCCCGTCCGGCACGCCGGATGCTTTGCGCTCCTCCTCATTCAATTCGACGTGGCTGGTCAACGCCGCTGGCCCGACGATGGTCTCCACCTGGCCGAGATTAGGCGCCATATAGGCATAACGGAGGCGCGGTAAAAAATCGGCGGCCGCCTCCATTCCTCCTTTGAGCTCAAAGCTCAACACGCCGCCAAAACCAGACATTTGCCGCCTGGCTATTTCGTGGCCCGGATGGTTTCCCAGGCCCGGGTAGTAGACCTGTTCAACCTTAGGATGTTGTTCCAAAAAGCCGGCCAGGGCAATGGCATTCTCATTCTGCCGTTGAATCCTGAGACCCAGGGTCTTGAGGCTACGCAGCAAAAGGTAGGCGCTGTGCGCATCGAGGGTCGGACCGGTCAGTTCGCGATGGTGAAATATCTTCTCGACTAAATCCTTCCGGCCGCAGACCACGCCGCCCATCGCATCCCCGTGACCGCACAAGAACTTGGTGGCGCTGTGGATCACCAAATCGGCTCCGAATTCCACCGGAGTCTGATTGATGGGTGTGGCAAATGTATTATCAACGACGGCGGTTGCTCCCTTTTTGTGAGCGGCCTGGATAAGGCGATCCAAATCCAGCACTTTGAGCGTTGGATTCGTGGGAGTTTCCAGATATAACAAATCGCAGCCTTTCGCAATGGCGGCCTCAATTGCCTCATGATCGTCCGTTTCGCAGACATCGCAGTTTATGCCGAAGCGCGGCAGAATTTGGGTGAAATGCAGATAGGTCGCCCCGTAGGCGTCGCGGACGGTAACCACACGTTGGCCGGGATTAAGCAGCGCGAACAGAGTGGTGCTGATCGCCGCCATGCCGGTGCCGAAGCTGCTGGCGCTCTCCGCGCCTTCGAGGGCAGCCATCTTCTCCTCGAAGCGGCGTGTGGTTGGATTCGAATTGCGGCTGTAGATATCCCCGGCTGCTTCGTGTTGAGCAACGGCACGCCACTCATCCAGGTTCTCAAAGGCAAAAGCAGAGTTTTGCACAACGGGCGGCACAATAGCCCGTGTCCTTGGGTCAACCTGTTCGGCCAGATGGACAGAACGCGTCGAGGGTCCTTCTTTCCGATCCATAATCTCTCCTTAATAAACGACAGTGCTGGATGCTCAGATCAAATATGAGCGTTAAGTCTTTTGCAAAAAAAGTAAGAGCTTGGCGTTGGATTTTAGCTTGTACAGGAAAGGGTCTTATGAACAAGGAGTCACTGATTGTTTGTCAATATGGTTTCGCCATATTATCTACGGATGAATAAAAACTATCATCAACACTTTTTTTGCCACGGAATCACACAGAATTCCACGGAATTACACGGGAAAATTCAGTGTGTTTCCCTGCCTCCGTCAGGCTGGCGTGTGGTTATGTGGCTTTTTGATCTTAATTCTTATCATCCTTAAACTTGATGTGCCAATGAGTGCCATCGCAAAAAGGTTTGTTCTTCGAGCCGCCACAGCGGCACAGGGTGTAATGCTCCTTCGATGCACCTTCACCCTGGTCCACATCTTTCAGCTCGATGCCGCCGGTAACAAGATAGGGGCCGTTCTTCGCCAGGCTGATGGCGGGCGGATCGTCGCAGTCGCGATGTTCCTTATCGCCGATGGTGTAGCTTAGAGCACCCGAGGGGCAGGCCTCGATAGTCTCGACGACGGCCTCGACGCTGGCTCCGTCGGGGTCGATCCACGGTTCGACGCC
>JAUXJX010000334.1 GCA_030624545.1 Bacteroidota bacterium
AATCACCAACATAAACAGCCAGGCCAATAGGCCGGTGGCAAGTCCGAGAAATAGTGTGCCAAACAACTGAAAGGCGGACTTTTCATAAAAATCGAAGCGGACCGCCAAGAATATCACCAAACTTCCGCATACGCTTATAATTGGAGTAAGCAGCCAGCCAAAGCTAAGAAAACTGTAGATGGACTGCATGATCAATCCGAATAGAATTCCGGCTACCAACCCGCTGAGGAGATACGACGTGGGTAGCAGTTCTTTGCGAATCTTCAGGTGCAGGGCATCCAGGCCATACATTACGATGCCAATCAGAACGTAATAAAGGAAGAATTGCAGGTTCATTTCACTTCCTCCCAAAATGACAAGCAGAGGTCAGAATAAATCGGTCCGTCCGCTGAAACTCGCGAGTTCTTTCCAATCTATGACAAATGAAGCATTCATTCAAAAGTTACCGCCCCATATGATCGTCACATCACATTTTATTTTCGGATCACATATTGGGCATGAATAAGATTATGTTTTCCGAATTAATTTGATTTATTTTGGGTGAGCACACATTGTAGAACTGGGAGGACTCGCCATGAAGGTCATAATTGGAAAAAATTTGCATTTGGCTATAATCATTGGCTTATGCATAACTGTTATCGACTGCAGTTGTCACAATATTTAACCGCAGAGGGCGCCTGTCTCCCAGGCTGTTGCAGAATGAATCTTATGGCATCCACCCTTCGACTCCGCGCAGGATGGACGCTCTTTGTTATCTCAGGATTATGGATTTATGAGCCCACATAATTACTTTAACATCAATAAGTTGTATATCATGGAAATAGAGATTTGGATAGTCCACCCTGAGCGGAGTCGAAGGGTGAAACCACTAAAAACGAATTTGCAGCACCCTGCTCCGAAGACAGGCGGAGATCGCGGAGAATTGGCAGGGATGACGAAAATGAATCTTAGTAAATCTCGTCTTTCTCTGCGATCTCTGCGATCTCTGCGGTCCATAACGCTTCAAATGGGAGGGAAAAATGCCTAAATACAAACCTGTCGATCCGCAAGAATCACCAAGATTCTCCGGCATCAAAACATTCATGCGCCTGCCCCATGTCCAGGATTTGGATGGAGTAGACTTTGCAATCATTGGCGTGCCCTGCGACGCCGGCGCTTCCTTTCGAACGGGACAACGATCCGGGCCGGAAGCGATACGCAATGTTTCAGCTTTGCTGCGGCATCACAACCCGATTTTGGATGTGAGCATATTTGAGTATTGCTCCGGAATCGATTATGGCGATTTGCCGGTCGTTCCGGGATACATCGAGGATTGCTATGACAAGATTGCCGAAAGCCTTTTCCCAATAATTGACGCCGGCGTTTTCCCAATATTGCTGGGCGGCGACCATTCGATCACATTGCCTGAGCTTCGGGCGCTCGCGAAAAAGCACGGCCCCATCGCCCTGGTTCAATTCGATGCTCACACCGATACGGCGGAAGGCTATTTCGGCCGGCCGCACAATCATGGCACACCCTTCAGGAGAGCGGCCGAAGAAAATTTGCTTCTGGTCGACCATTCCATCCAGGTCGGCATGCGCGGTTCAATTTTCTCAAAGGACGCCCTGAATAACGCCAGAGATCTGGGTTTTGAAGTCGTCACCGCAGGAGAGATCCGGGAGATCGGCGCCAGCAAATTAACCCAGAGAATCCACAAACGAGTCGGCGATACCAAGGTTTTCGTCACTTTCGATGTCGATTTTGTTGATCCCGCTTACGCCCCGGGGACCGGCACGCCCGAGGTTGGCGGCTTTACCAGCGGCGAGGCGATCAACTTGGTCAGGGGCTTGGACGGATTGAATCTTGTCGGGTGTGACGTCGTCGAAGTCCTGCCCGATTACGACCCGGGACAGATCACCTCACTCCTGGCCTCGAACGTTGCCTACGAATTCATATCATTGCTGGCTTTGCAGAAAAAGTGTATAATCGAAAAGGCATGAAACAGCACCGCCAAAATGCCTTACATATTATAGGACCATAGCACAACCACCAATGTCCAGCGTTATCAATCATTACCGACTTGATTGACTTGCCACGGAGCCTGTAAAATCTTTAGCTTGAATAATTCATAGCCACGAAGTCACAAAGCATGTCCTGAGCTTCGGCGAAGGGACACAAAGTGAAAATATTGAGGAAAAGAAAATTCACAAAATCGGCTCAAGGAATGCAATTTTGAATCTATTTCTCTTAAATCTAAAATTCTTGGGGTCTTTGTGGCAAAAGTTTATGAATAGTACAGGCTAGTATTGTGGAGGAAGAAATCCCATGGAGAAGAACCTACTTCTCAGCCATAATCTGTTTCAACATCTTCTTGGCATTCTCAAAATCGGGATCAACCTCCAGAGCCTTTTTGTACCAAGCGATGGATTCATCCCGCATTTCTTTGTTGAGGTAGAATTCGCCGATGCTGTCGTAGAGATTGGCGACCTCGGGATATAGTTCGACAGCAATCTTGAGGTTCAAGCAACCGCTCTTGGATCAGGTGGTCAGAAACACTTTACAAATAAATAAGTATTTCTTACATTTATGTTTCAAAGAATGCTATTGCAGAAAAGCACCCTAACTCATTCAAGGTAGATGGGAAGGTTATCATGACAAACTTAATGAATCGCCGCCAGTGGTTAACCCGAAGCGGCGCAGCCCTTGGCGGAGCTGTGTTGGCCGGCTACGGCGGTCTGAGCCGGGAACTGGTAGCTTCGGCAAATGCGTCGCCGAATTCGCCAATCCGCATGATGTTTAATGAGAATCCATATGGTCCTTCAACGGCGGCACGCAAAGCGATGATAGCCGCCTTTGACGAGGGCAATCTCTATTCGCGTGCGGCTTACAACGAGCTGCGTGATTTGATTGCCAAACAGGAAGGCCTTTCCAAGGAGCACATTTTGATCGCTTCCGGTTCAACGGAGATTTTGAATGTAGCCGGGCTGGTTTATGGCTTGAATAACGGGGAGGTTGTCGCCCCTCAGCCGACCTTTGAGCGGCTCAACACCTATGCGAAAAACATTGGCGCGACCATCCATCGCGTACCTGTTGACGAATCGTTGCATTTCGATCTGGACGGCATGCGGAAAGAAATCAACAAAAACGTCAAATTGGTCTATGTCTGCAACCCAAACAATCCTACCGGGACGATTACTCCAGCGAAAAAATTGCGCCCCTTTTGTGAAGAAGTCTCAAAAGAAACCCTGGTTTTTGTCGATGAGGCTTATCACGAATATGTGAACGACCCAGAATACAGTTCTATGATTGACCTTGTTCGGGAGGGCCATAACGTCATCGTTTCGCGGACCGCATCCAAGGTGCATGGATTAGCCGGCCTGCGGGTCGGATTCGGTATTGCTGATCCGAAGATCATCAGGCATCTACAGAGCCGGCTCACAGGTACGACGAACATCATCGGTCTTCGCGCAGCCATCGCAAGCTACCGTGACAAGGAATTCCAGAATTTCAGCCGCCAGAAAAATGCAGAGTCAAAAGAAATTGTCTACAAGGTGCTTCGCGAAACCGGGCGCCGATTCTTAGATTCGAAGACCAACTTTGTCTTCTTCCACACCGGCAGACCAATTCGGGAGTTCCGGGACGCTATGAGGGAATATGGCGTAGAGGTCGGCCGTCCCTTTCCCCCTTACCTTGATTGGTGCAGGCTAAGCATGGCCAAGCCGGAAGAGATGGAGAAATTTGCGGAGGCGTTTGGGAAAGTGATCGGATGAAAATTGGAGAGCGTAGACAGGAGACAGGGAGAAGAGAAACG
>JAUXJX010000396.1 GCA_030624545.1 Bacteroidota bacterium
CTGGCGCAGGCCCGAAAAATAGGGTCTACGTCTTTCACATCTAAGACGGATGTCCTCAATCTTTCCGGCGATTTCCTTATCAACCAAAACGTAATCTCCGTCAGCTCCACAGACAGCCTCATCGGCCTGGTTGACAAAATAAACAACGCGAACGCCGATGTCACGGCATCCATCCTGCAGGTCGACACGAATGACTTTCGTTTGGTTATTACGGACAAAAACTCGGGTGCAAATCACTCCGATATTTTGGATGCGAGTACGACAGATGTCCTCCAGAGTCTCGGGTTTTTCACATCTTCTGTTGTGGCGATTAAGAACGCCATATCCGGCGGCGCGGAATCCGACACGTTTAGCGATATTTCTTCAACGGTCGGCGGCCTTCTAAACCTGAATTCCCCGCAATCCGGAACAGTCACCATTAATGACAAAACCGTTGCGATAGATTTCTCTACCGATTCACTTAGTGACATTCGGGATAACATTAACGCCGCCGCACCAACAGGTGTTACAGCTTCCATTATATCGACCACCGAAAACGAAGCTACCGTCTACAAGCTGAGAATCGATGGTACCACCACGTTTATTGATGACGATAACATATTACAGAC
Source organism: Bacteroidota bacterium (assembly GCA_030624545.1). Lineage (GTDB taxonomy): Bacteria > Zhuqueibacterota > JdFR-76 > JdFR-76 > DREG01 > JAUXJX01. Next base: position 609 of record JAUXJX010000396.1, read on the forward strand.
AATTGGAGTGCTTAATGGCGGCGCCGTGGCACAGGTTGTTACCGGCAGTGTGGCAAACACTGAGTCCGGCAGTCCAATAACGGCTACCACAAAATTTGTCGATATATCCGGCGCCAATGCTTCGTCGGGCGATACAATCACGATTTCCGGTACAGATCACTCTGGTCAGCCTGTGTCCGGGACCTATACGATCACAGATGTGAATTCCCAGCAGGTGCAGGATTTACTGGACGAAATAGAGAGTACTTTTGGCGGCAAGGTCTCCGCCTCGGTTAATGCAGCGGGAAAAATCGAAATATCCGAAAATCTGGGCGGTACGAGCCAATTGGCGCTCACATTGACAGAGAATAACGAAGGTGCTGGCAGCCTCGACTTCGGCACTTTTGCCACCACAACGACCGGTGAATACCAAGGGCAGCTTCAGGCGGGCCAGGATGCATCATTGGTTGTTGATGGCATCACAATCACGCGGGCCGAAAACAGTATCTCCGACATCCTGGCCGGTGTCACATTGAATCTTAAAGAGGCAGATTCCTCAAAGACCATAAATGTCGCAGTAGACAGGGATTACGATGCGATCGTCGGCAAACTGGAGAAATTTGTCACGAATTACAACGACATGGTGGATTTCATCAAGGAGCAATTTACATACGATCAAGAGGAACAGACTGCGGGCGTTCTTTTCGGTGACGTCAGCCTGGTGTCTGTTCAAGGCGGGATTCAATCCATCATTATCGATCGCATTTCGGGTCTCCCGTCAAGTCTCCGCTCTTTAGCACAGGTTGGAATTGATTCCGACCGAAATGGCAAGCTAACCCTCGACAAAGACACTTTTCTTGAGAAGATCCAAAGCGATTTCGACGGTGTGGTCAAGGTTTTTGCCGGCGTGGGCCAGTCCTCGGACGGAGACATTTCATTCATATCTCATACGAAAAACACAAAACCGGGGTCGTATGCGGTGAATATCACCCAGGCCGCCACGCAGGCGTCTGTTACCGGTACAATCGATCTAACTTCCGGAATCTCCAACTCTGAGGTTCTCACGATCACAGACAAGGGCACAGGCCAAATTGCCTCAATTACCATCGCGGCAGGCGCCGACACCGACGAAATTGTGAGCCAAATCAACGCGGAGCTAGCACAGGAATACAAACAGGCCTTGACATCCTCGGGGACGGTGTTGAATGGAGGCTCCCCGGCTACCGCGTTCACGCTCTGGACTGCCGTGGACGACAGCGTGGCAGTGGGGGACACAATCACCATTTCCGGCACAACTCACGATGGCAAATCCGTGTCCGGTATATATACTGTCTCCTCCGGCGATACCATCCAGGACTTTTTGACTGAAATTCAAAATATTTTTGACAGCACCGGGACCCCGACAATTGATGGTAACGGCAAGATCGTTCTAACCAGCACGGACAATGGTACCAGCCAGCTAAATATCTCGCTTACGGCAAACAATGAGGGCGGCGGAAGCCTGAACTTTGGGACAATGGACGTTTCGCAAACGGGCCGATATTCTCTGCCAATTTCCGCCAGCAACAGCAATGGCTTCTTGAAGCTTACCCAGACTGATTATGGCGTCAACAACGGATACACGATAAGCCAGAGCCAAAACAACCTGGGAATTACAGATGGCGAATTCCTGGGGCAGGATGTGACCGGAACGATCAACGGCGAGTCCGCTACGGGTAGGGGACAATTCTTGACAGGCGATTCAGGCGAAGCGAATATCGATGGTTTGGTTGTCAAGGTGTCGCTAACGCCGGCCCAGTTGACCGCCCAAGGCCAGGATCAGGGCACTACTGCATTGACGAAGGGCATTGCGGAGCAATTGTTCAATCATATATTTAATATTACCGATCAGTTCACGGGATTTGTTTCCGGCCGGGAGGAAACACTGAAGGATACGATTGACGATATCAATGATCAAATAGTTGTCATGGAGTCGAGAATAGCACAAAAGATCAGCACTTTAGAACTACGGTTTGTAAATCTCGAGCGGGCAATCTCTCAGTTGAGTAGTCTGTCCAGCTTCTTGACATCACAACTTTCAATTCTGGGATGAATCTAGCTCGAATAATTGACTCACGCAAAGGATAGAAATTAGCGAAAGAATGTGAACTTATTCTCTACCAGTTCTTTGGAAACCGGCTTTTAACGTATGTCTTATATCCCTAATATTCTTAGCGCCTTAGCGTCCTTGCGAGAGATGTCTATGAATAATATAGGCTAGATCTAACGGACCGCTTTATGCAGTATGAAGAGAGAATTTCTTCTTACCAGGACATCCAGGTGAGGACCTCCGATCCCGGGAAAGTGATTCTACTGCTCTACTCACGATTGGAGAATGAACTGGCCAACGCAAAAGATTTCATTGAGCAGCGCAACTTTGAAGACAAAGCGAATGCCATAATACTCAGCCAAGATATTGTCTTGGAGTTGACCAACTCGCTAAACTTCGAGGCAGGACCTTTGGCAACCAATTTACAATCACTTTATTTGTATGTTTACAGAGAGCTTAACCAGATCAACCTGAAAAATGATCTTGAATCACTCGGAAAGGTCATGGAAATTGTCAAAAACCTGCATGCATCGTGGCAGGAAATCATAGAAAACAATCCCGAAGCCACTGTGGCGGCTAAAAGGCAACAAAGCCGGTTAGAAAACATGACTATTGTCGGATAAGATAGTGAAAGCCTGCAAAGATAGAGTATTGCAAGAATACCTTCAGAACCTGGAGCGTCTCGAAAGATTGCTGGAGGAC
>JAUXJX010000292.1 GCA_030624545.1 Bacteroidota bacterium
ATAATTTTTTGCCCCGAAGACACCAAGTCACAAAGAACATTAGACTTATTGCACTTGGAGTATAAACCGAGTTTTTTGATCCAATTATAGATGATCTGAATTTTTCCAAATTTTCATTACTTCGTGTCTTCGTGACTTTGTGGCCATGGACTATTCAGGTTAATTTTGTAAATCGTCGTTCAGTATTTTTTGCGCCCAACCCAACCGTGGAAATCATGAAATTACGTAAATCAATGGTTAAACAATCCTTGCCCTTCGAAAAAAAAGGCGCCAACCAATCCAGGTCAGCGCCTTAGTTTCTCCCAAATTTGTTAGATGACTACTTTGTCTCGCCCTCCTCTTCACCAGACTCTTCTTGTGACTCTCCGGAAGATTCCTCTTCCTTCTTCTCAGCGTCACCTTTTTCCTCTTTCACAGTCGGTTCTTCCTCCTCAAATTCCCCATTCTCCTCTTTCCGTTCCAGGAGGTTTTCGTCGTCATGGTGTTTGCGCATGACCAGGTAGAGCAGGGTTAGCCCGGAATTGCCCGTCGCTTCGGCATAAGACACGACCAGAGCGCCCACGCCCAGCATGAATAAGGCGAAGATGTAGGCGCAGACATTCTCCCATGCCGAGAGATCCGCAACAGAAATGAAATCTCTGGAGAAATAGATGGCGCCGGCAACGTTCACTCCGAGGAAATCAGGGCCGAGGTAATATTCGATCCAGGGACGGGAGGCCGCGAGAGAATACTGCGCATAATACATTGCCTGCTGCCCGATTTCAGTGAACTTGTCACCCATCGATATCCTAAAGAGTTCGGAGTAGATAATCCAGGCCTCCTTGACTGCAATGGCCATGATGCATAATGCCAGAAGTTCGACAATACAGACAATTGCCGTATAAAAAATGAGCCGTACAGGTTGCCCGGTTGACAGGGAAAAAGATTGAAAAACCGCTTCAAATCCATCATCATCTGTTGTGGCGAGAATAGCGGGAACCAGCATGAAGGCGACGCATAGGACCAACATCAGAAAGAAGACAAACAGCCCCGCGCCCATGTTAAGGAGGGTCATGCCCGCTGTGACAAACTCACCCAGATAGGGTATTCGCCCGATCAATCCCATGATTATTGCGGCGATGACAAAAAGAAGAATAACTCCTGCTATGGCCAGAGGCGCGCCAAGAATCGAGCCGAGATTCTTGAACGCAAAGCTATATGCCTCCTTCCAGGTATAAAAGGTCTCTCCCTTCAGATTCATGTATACGGTACGGCTCACGGCCGTATTGGTGAGCAATATGGTTACAGACAGCAGCACACATCCCAACAAAAAGATAGCCCACCCGTACCAGGGAGCTTCTGCTCCCCCGCCAAAAAGGCAGGGAAAGAAGCCGTATCGGTCCCACATCGCCAGAAATGATCTACCCGAGGCCAGAAAACTAAGATAGGTGAGAATCAGGTAGAGGCCATAGCCAATGAAGAGCCCGATAAAGTTGGTCCAAACACGCTGGAGACTGAGTGCAATCCTTGGAGATCTGAAAAGGTCCTTATAACTGAAACTCAATTCTACCATTGCTCCTCCATGGAATTCATGTTGTTCGTTGGTTGATTATTGTGGAGTTCATTGTGCCGGAAGTCAATTAAAGAGTAGAGATTACAACTGAGCCATAGTAAACAAATTTGACAAAATTGTCAAGAGAAAACTGACGCATTTGGAATAACAGGACAATCTGCGGGGTTCTAGATACATCTCTAGTCGGGTGGAATTGGTAATGCAGGGAAGAAATCTATTTGAGAAGTTGGAACTCATTGGGAACAGCATGGCTTTATCCCAATTTTTCATTGAAATTAGAAGGGATAAGATATTACTTTGAAGGTTAAGTTTTTCACGCCGAGCATTTAGCCACTTGCGGTGTAGAAATACTTTACCGTATTTATGAATTGGAGTAATAAGCTTTGATTATTCATCACCGAACAACACCCGCCTGCGTCGGGCAGGCCGGAGTCACCGAAAGGTCAAGAAACAAATGGTATGATGATAGAGCCACGCAATGTCTTCATAAGAAGTCTTGGCTGAAATTTTGATATATTTCATAAGAAATCAGTCTGTCGTGTTCGGTGCTTTTTGGTGTTTGTAAATAGATCAGGTTATTCATTTTAGATTTCGCATAAATCGGAAAGAGGATCTAAGAAGCACTGTGGAAACGATTATTGTCTTTGCTTTATACTTTCTGGCTTTGTCTATCCTGGCACTATTTGGGCTCCACAAGTATTTTCTTTTGTATATTTTTAGGAAATATCGAAAGCAGGATCTTCCTTCGCCAGGGGAACCGAATGAGTGGCCGGAAGCAACCGTTCAGCTTCCTATTTACAACGAACGATACGTTGTCAAGCGGTTGCTTAAGGCGGTCGTATCACTCGATTATCCGAAAGACAAGCTCCATGTGCAGGTGCTGGACGATTCCTCCGATTCTACCGCAGTGCTTGCGGAGCGGCTGGTCAGTGTTCTGCAGAGGAAGGGCTATCGCATCGAGAGGATTACGCGGGAAAGCCGCGTCGGTTTTAAGGCAGGAGCGCTGGAAAATGGATTGAACCAATGCCAATCAGAATATTTGGCTGTTTTCGATGCGGATTTTGTTCCCCAGCCGGATTTCCTGAAGAAAACGATTCCCCACTTGATGCAGCCGGGAATCGGCATGGTGCAGACCCGCTGGGGGCATATCAATCGAAATTATTCACTACTGACTCGCCTGCAGGCGATCTTCCTGGATGCTCACTTTCTCATCGAGCATTTCGCCAGAAACCGGTCCGGACGGTTTTTTAATTTCAACGGTACGGCCGGTGTCTGGAGGAGACAAGCAATTATTGATGCGGGCGGCTGGCAGCACGATACGCTTACTGAGGATCTTGATCTAAGCTACCGGGCGCAATTGAAGGGCTGGAAGTTTATTTTTCTGCCTGAGGTTGTGTCCCCGGCGGAGCTGCCCGTTGAAATGAATGCCTACAAGGGCCAGCAGCATCGTTGGTCCAAGGGCTCCGTGCAAACTGCGCTTAAGTTGATCCCGACGATCTGGAGATCGGACCTTCCCTTTTATATCAGACTTGAAGCAATTATTCATCTCGGCAACAATTTTGCTTATCTCCTTATGGCCGCCCCTGCGCTTCTCATGGTATTGGTGGTCAAATTCACGGCAGGGAGCGGCTTGCTATGGCCGGTCATCGTATATTTGTTCATGTTCTTTGCCGCTACTTTTTCCGTGATCGTCTATTATGCCCACGCGATCAAAGCATCTGTCGGCAAATTATGGCCGCACGCACTTTATATTCCCCTGGTGATGGCCCTGGGGATCGGCCTGTCGGTGAACAATGGTCGTGCAGCACTTGAAGCATTGCTGGGGCACAAGAGTGACTTTAAGCGGACCCCTAAATATCGCATCGAATCCCGTCGAGACAACTGGCGCAAAAAGACATACCGGGCAGGCGGTAATTATCTTCCGGTGTTAGAGCTTATGTTTGCCTGCTATTTTACTTACGGCTTGATCTATTTTGTCTCCCAAGGCTACTTCTTGTCCATGCCTTTCTTTCTCCTCTTTCAATTTGGATTTTTCTACATCGGCTTCTCGACGCTATCCGGCCAGAAGGGTTGACGCCGGGGCTTCAATTTCTGGTCCAAAAGGGTGCAATTGGCTTTTTGGCAGCAAATGATAACTCCCTGGATTCGCGGAAAAAGTCCGTTTCTCGTTTGGGGAATAACAGGATTGTTCCTGCTCAGCATCGCCATAGCTCTTGCGACGATCTCTCGTCAATTCCAGGTTGAAGTTGCTCCTCTTAATCAGCCAATATTGCCCCTGGTCGCGCTTTTAGGTGCCGCCGGCGTTGCCTATTTGTTGATCGCCACCCGGGTCTCTCGATCACAAGCCACCAATGGATTGCTGTTGTGGATATTTTTTGTGGGACTTCTCCTGAGGATAGCCCTGTCAGCGTCGACGCCGATATTGGAGGTGGATTTTAATCGATACATGTGGGACGGCGCTGTCACGGCAAATGGACTGA
>JAUXJX010000562.1 GCA_030624545.1 Bacteroidota bacterium
AGTTGTATATTCTTAGTGACTTGGTGCCTTAGTGGCAAGAATTTATGAATAATTGAAGTTAGATGAATAAATGTGTTGGTGAGTCGAAAATCAAGCAAAAGATTGAAGAGGCGCTGACTACAAGAGGTTTCGTCCTAACAAGCCCTAAGCAGTCAAGTGTAAGGTGAAACCAGAGAAATTTGCCCCCTTTATAAGAATAATGGAAGGCTCCTTGCTGGGACTATCATTTTTCTCTTTGAAGGTATCCTAATTCTTCTTATACTCTTTCAGTTCTTTCATGTGAATTTCTTTGTCCTACTATGAATTCAATGATTCCGGAGGTTCTGCATGGCTGATAACAATCGCACTAATATGAATCTGATTCTCACTTTTGTAATAGCCACGGGCGGTTTTCTGGCTTTATACATTATTCCCCTTTCCTCACTCTCCCCCATCCCGCCTGCCGTCATTCAATTGACGCGCACGCTCCTGCTTTTCCTGGCGGCCTATCTGCTATTCGAGCGCCTGTTCACCATGAACCTCCTCACCAAAATTCTCCTGGGCATGGTGATTGGCGCGCTGGCCGGCCTGGTCTTCCAGTCAACGATCTCGGAAGTCAAACCCATTGGACTGGCTTTCATTCGGTTGATCAAGATGGTTGTGGTTCCGCTCGTGCTGGCCTCCCTGGTCGTTGGAACAGCCAGCCTCGGTGACATAAAAAAGATGGGCCGGATCGGCACGAAAACCCTCGCCTATTACCTGGCATATACGGCATTTGCCATATTCCTCGGTTTGGCTTTCGCGAATGTGCTCAAACCGGGAGGCGGAATTTCTCCGGATCTGCGAACGGAACTGATGCAGAGCTACGGCGGCGAGGCCGGAGCCAAAATCACACAAATCCGTGAGCAATCCGGTGTAATCGACACCTTGCTCAACATCATTCCCAACAACCCGTTTGAAGCCTTGGGCATGGGGAAGATGCTGCAGGTTATCCTATTTGCTATATTCCTGGGCATTGCTCTTACTTTAATCTCAAAGGAGAAGAAAGCGCCCGTGCTCGCCTTTTTCGAAGGGATCAACGACGCGATGATCAAAATCGTCCTAATCGTTATCAGGATTGCACCATACGGCGTCCTTGCGCTTATTGCCGATGCCGTGGGAAATTTCGGGTTCGAGATTATTGTTTCACTCCTGAAGTATACCCTCATAACCATTGGAGGACTCCTCTTTTTAAGCCTCACATATCCGCTGGTGGTGAATTTTTTTTCCGGCATGAAACCTCTCACCTTTGCCAGGGGCATACGACCTGCTCAGATAATTGCGTTCAGCACGAGTTCCAGCTCGGCCACTCTGCCGGTGACGATGGAATCCTGTGAAGACAATTTGGGAGTGTCCAAGGAAATTTCCAGCTTTGTTCTGCCCATTGGGGCAACGGTCAACATGGACGGCACCGCGCTCTACCAGGGTGTGGCAGCCGTGTTTATTGCCCAAGTCTACGGCATTGGGCTGGGTGTTGGCGATCAATTGTTGATCGTCCTGACCGCGACGCTGGCTTCTATCGGTGCGGCAGGCGCTCCGGGAGTGGGAATGCTCATGCTCGTCATTGTGCTGGAACAGGTCGGCATTCCGATAGAGGGCATTGCACTGGTTCTGGCGGTTGAGCGCATCCTGGACATGTTTCGAACAGTCATAAATATCACGAGCGATGCCTCTGCGGCTGTGATTATTGCCTCGACGGAAAAGCAATTGGGTCCTGCACAAATTGAGAGGTAATTACGGACCGACAGCTTCGGTGCGATAATCGCCAAATACTGAAGGCGAACTGAGAGTGTGGAGAATATAGAGGGTTTTTGTCTTGTGAAGCGAATCATAGCAATTTGGATTGCACATTTGGGGGTCGGTTGATTTATCTTTAGCCAGAATGAATTCATGGTCAATGGTAAGAAACGCTTTAGTATAGATTGAAATAAGGTAAGCCAGCTTCCATATTACTAACTTGAATAGTTCACTCACGCAAAGGCGCAGAGGACGCAAAGGATTAAGAACAGCAAATTAAGAAAAAATGTGAACTTATTATCTAACTAATTTGGCAATCGAGCGGACGCAGTTCTAAAAATGATAAGAGCAGAGAAAACCATCCCCCTGGATCGACTTCCTGCGGGATCAAGTGGAATTGTGCGCAGCTTTGAAGGCGGCAAGGTGCTCACAAGCCGCCTTTCCGCACTGGGCATTTCCATCGGCATTACGGTTAAGGTTCTGCAGAATGGCGGAAATGGCCCGCTCCTGACCCTCGTACGGTCCACACGCATTGCACTCGGCCGAAGGACGTCGGGTAAGATTATGGTTGAAAAGAAATAGTATGAGCAACGATCACATAGAATTAAATAGAAAACAAGATAACGAGGTCGAAAACCTGAGATCGCCCGCTTATTCGGATACGGGTATTTTGGTAGGTCTTGCGGGTCAACCTAACGTCGGCAAGACCACCATCTTCAACCTGCTAACAGGTTTGAGCCAACATGTGGGAAACTGGCCCGGCAAAACCGTCGAACGCA
>JAUXJX010000338.1 GCA_030624545.1 Bacteroidota bacterium
CTTCTTTGGAAGGCACGCCGACAAATCCTGCCTCCGGCGCCTTTGCCACCTCTTCGTCATCAGAGGTCGAATCTCCTCCATGACAACTTGCACAGGTCAGGCCTGTCTTAAGATGAATATTGTCTTCCAAATAATCATCAGGGAGATATTCTACGTCCAAATGGCAGACAAGACACTGGTTATTCTCAGCTGATTGTGACTGCACCTGTGCGAAAATTAATCTGGGGGCGAGCGGTGAAGATATCGCCAAGATTAAGAATGCGATGAGAATTCTAGTTCGCAAGACCATCATCAGTCATCCGGTTCAAGTAACATAGCCGATTATTGTCATGACTAGTATGAACAACACAACACCCAATCCGATGATTGTCATGAGACGCTGGTTCTTTTCCACCAGGCCTACTTTTTCCCAAAAGGGAACCAATAACCATACTATCCCAGCCACGGAGAAAAACAGAATGCCTACCACTTCTCCTTCGAGGAAAAGGATATGGGCGGGCAGCTCTTTAAGAGTTTGGAACATGAACATAAAATACCATTCGGGTCGAATCCCTTCCGGTGCGGGCGCAAACGGATCTGCCTTTGTTCCCAATTCCCATGGAAAGAACACGGCCAGATAGAGAAGGATATTCAAAACGATAAGCCACAGGAGCGCGTCCCTCAAAACAAAGCTTGGGAAGAACGAAATTACTTTTTTCTTTTCCGGAGGGAGTTTGGCCGTATACTCGGGCTCATGCATGCCCTGACGCTGCACGAACAGCAGATGTAGTCCCAATACCATGGCGAATAGTGCCGGGACCATGGCAACGTGAATTCCGTAAAACCGGGTCAGCGTGCCTCCCGTGACATCTTCACCCCCTCTCAATAACACTTTGATTGCGTTACCTATTAAGGGGACGGCTCCGGCGATATCTGTGCCAACCTTGGTTGCGAAAAACGCCAATTCGTTCCAGGGCAACAGATAGCCGCTGAAGCCAAACAACATGGCGAGCGCCAGTAATATGAATCCGGTAATCCATGTAAGCTCGCGCGGCTTACGGTAGGCCCGGGTAAAGAAGGTGCTGAACATGTGAACGAAAATGAAGAACACCATCAGGTTCGCCGACCAACTGTGGATGGAGCGAAACAGCCAGCCGAAGCCAACCTTGTTCTGGATAAAGCGGACGCTTTCATAGGCGCTGTCCGCCCCGGGGCGATAGTACAGTAGAAGCAAAATTCCTGTAAAAACCTGTACGATGAATAGAAAAAGCGTCACCCCGCCCATATAATACCAGACGGTGTGGCGATGGACGGGCACCTGCTTGTGCCGCATAAATTCGATGAGAGGCGTCAGATTGAAGCGTTTATCCAGCCACAAGTAAAATCGTTCGAGCAGATTCTTCACGATTCTCAGCCTTGTTCCTGTGCCCTGGACACCAATATTTCATCATTGATGATGTTCACTGCGTATTCACCCAAAGGCTTAGGCGGAGGGCCGGATATATTTCGACCCCGCAAATCGTAATGCCCGTTATGGCAGGCACAATAGATGTGCTTTAGGTCCGTGCGATATTGAACAATGCAATCCAGATGGGTACAGGTCCCCTCAAACGCGCGGAACTCACCAACTTCTGTGCGAATCAATATAACGGGGGTCCGCCCGAATTTGATGATTTGGCCGCTGTTTGGCGGGAAGTCAGCGGCAAGCCCCGCTCTAACGGCATTGACATTTGCTTCGGGAATTTTGGGCGGTTTGAGAAAGGAGTAAACAGGATAGAACACACTGGCCATCCAGCCTAAAATTCCGCCCCCGAGAAGCAGGTTAATGAATTTGCGTCGACTCGTGGCCATCTTTTTTCTTGTGTCAGTTATTATTCAGGATGATGAAAGTCATCCCCATTAGGACAAAATTGTGCCAAGAAAAAATAAATGTCAAGTGTTAGTTATCAGTTAATGGTGGATCATATTTTTTTTAATGATCGATCAGATGCTTTTCGGATCTTTCTGGCAAGTGATTGCGGTTCTCTAGAGGTTCACAATCGACATGATGTAAAACCATGATGACGTGTCGTTCCCTCTAGTATCTTTGAAAATCTCGCCTGGAAAAAAGAAGGATACGCCGCCCACAAAAGAAACGTTTGCACGGTATTTATGGTCGATCGTGACGTCAACTTCACTGCCAAAATCCTTTGCTGTGGAGCCATCAGATAATGAATAATCCTGGTTAGCATTGAAAACATGAAAGGCAGCCTTGATTCCGGTTTTTGGCCAGGGCGTCGCGGACAATTTTGCGTGCATATCTAACAGTCCCAGGCCAAAGGTATGGCCCGGTATGTTCAAGAAATAGTCCATGTGGCCGTAGTATTTGTGATTGGTTGCATACATCGTGTCGAAGACTTTGAATTTATCATCGCCTGGGTCGTCGTCCCCACTCAGATAATCTGCGCCCAGTGTGATGGTCATATTGCCAGATGTGTAACCGAGATTCAATGCTGCCATCAGGGCCCGGACATCCAGCTCCGTTCCTCCAGACGTAAGCTTCCCGCCCTGGTAGGCAAATTCAGTTTCGTGGCGAAGATCGCCAAATTTGCCGTTGGCATAGAATCCCAAAGTATAGCGGCTGAGGCTCTCTGTTGGATTTCTTTTCTGCCAAATCAGGAACGCTTGCGTCTTGTGTGAATTTGCGAGCTTGAAATCGCCATAAGCACCGAGGACGTTTTGATCTCCCGTATTGCCTACCTCGAGCTGTTCCACTTCATCAAAATTGAAAAAATCAACCGAATAGTCTTTGCCGCGCAAATTGAAGATCACGCCATCGAAACTTCTGCCGATGTTGTGCCAGCCTACGGCGCCAACCAACCTTTGTGGTCCAAAATTGACCTCCATGCGGCCGGCTTTCAAATCAACGGGCAAATCGAAGAGGTTTTTTATGTTGATATAAGCCTGATGCAGGTCGATATTATCAGCGCTCCCGTCACCAAGAGTACTGGTTTCTTCACCGAATGTACGGGAATCTTGGACCTGAAAAAACGCCGTCACGTCTTCCTCCGGCGCGAAAGTAATTCCCAGGCGCGAGCGCAGTAAATTGAAATTGTTAGAGTTCGTTTCACTGTCAAAGTCTTTGTCGTCCATCTCAAAGCGCTGACGGATCTGACCGGACAGTTTCCACTTCTCTTGGGCCGGAAGATCTACATTCAGTACGAATGTGACCGTGAGCACAATGAAAATAATCTTCTTCATTTTTTAGTCCTCAACGTTTGGTTTAGATATTTGGTTCTTCTTGATCTCAAAACCTCAATTAGCCCCGTCGGGGCGGAATGTTACATTTCATCTCAGATTCTAAAAAGATTCCCTTCGTCAGGCTCAGGACAGGCCTTCTGAATGACACACCTTTTGACTTTGGCTACATGATTTGACTTTTCACGCAGTCTCGCATTCGTAGATCAAATTTAGTTGCAGTAGACAAAAGGCTTGCCAGGAATGGGTATCATGGATAAGGGCTGGTAATTACAATTAATTACAGCTGCCAGACAATAGAAGTAAATTAAACAAAAGATGCCACATATTTCACGGGTATTTCTTTCTGCAATCGAGCTGTTCTATAATTATTAAAGGTTTAAGAAGATGAAATAAATGTGGCGAAACGGAAATTGTGTGGCATCCTTTTTTGTATGATTTGGCGCGACATCAATCACCTATGAATCCTTGACGGTAACTCACTCTCGCTGCCAATTTTTTCGCATCAGCAAAAGGGCCGTTTTCTCCTTGACTTCCCTGTCAGGAAACTTTA
>JAUXJX010000019.1 GCA_030624545.1 Bacteroidota bacterium
CGACGTCTCCCTTTTGCAGGGCCTCTTTCACCGCCCGGTGAACCAGGCCATAGACAGCCCGCTCATCCTCAAAGCGCACTTCAATTTTGGATGGGTGGACGTTAACGTCGATATGCTCCGGATCCATGTTCAAAAACAGAGAATAAAAGGGATAGCTTCCGTGCGGCAGAATGGTCCCGTACGCGCTTATGACCGCCCAATTCAAGTTCTTGTTCTGGATAAACCTGCGATTCAAAAACAGGAACTGGTCGCCCCGGCTCTGCCGAAACATATCCATATTCCCCACGAATCCATGAATTCTTCTGTCGCCGCTTTCGAAATCAACACTCACCAGATTCTCTCCATATTGCTCGCCGTAAACTTGGGTTATGCGCTGCTGAAGGTCGGCCTGGGGAAGCTTGTAAATTTCTTCATCATTCTTGAGGAAATGGAATGAGATTTCAGGAAAGGACAAAAAATAGCGATGCATCACCTGCAAAATATGCCGGTATTCCGCCCGGTCGCTTTTCATGAATTTTCTGCGCGCGGGCGTATTGAAGAAGAGATTCTTAACAGCAATAGAGGTTCCGCAATTTCCGGCGGTTTGGCCCAGATCCTTCATAATTCCGCCGTCAAGAGTCAATTGAGTTGCAGTTGGGGAATCTTCCGTTCGGGTTCGCATTTCGACCCTGGAGACCGATCCAATTGACGCGAGTGCCTCGCCTCTAAATCCCATTGTTTCGATTCTGTGCAGATCATCGGCTTCATGGATTTTGCTGGTGGAATGCCGCTCGAAGGCGAGAATGGCATCAGATTCAATCATGCCGCTCCCGTTGTCCATCACTTGGATGAGCGTCTTGCCCCCGTCCCGGACAACGACGGTAATTTCCGTCGCGCCTGCATCCAATGTGTTTTCGACTAATTCCTTTACAATAGACGATGGCCGGTCAACCACCTCCCCGGCGGCGATTTTGTTGCTGAGACTCTCGGGCAGTATTTTTATTTTACCGTCAGCCATCAACCACCATCAATTCTTCGGCCAGCTTGAACCCTTTGTCGGTCTTTTCAACTTTTGCCATGATGATATTCGGGTCATGCTCAAAGAACACGGTCCACTCCTCCTCAACAACCCGGGGAAGAATGTTCTTCTTTTCTTCCAGAGTCACGAGGGGCTGGAGATCATATCCCATGATATAGGGAAGTGGAATGTGCGCGGCAGTCGGACAAAGATCGGCGCAAAACAGCACGGCCTCCGACCCATCAGCAACCTTGATCAATTGTTGTCCAAAAGTGTGTCCGTGAACCGGAATAACGGAAATTCCCGGAAAGAGCTCCCTCTCACCCTCCAAAAGCTCCAGGCAGCCCTTTTCATATAGCGGCACGTAATTTACAGGCATAAAGCTGGCCCGATCACGATCCGATGGCGACAGCGCCCAATCATACTGCTGCCTCTGCAGCCAGTATGTCGCATTGGGAAAGGTCGGAATGATATTCTCGTCGTCATCAATCCTGGTGGAACCGCCCGTGTGATCAAAATGAAGATGGGTCAGGATGACGTCCGTAATATCCTGATATGAAAGGCCTACCTGTTCCAGAGAATTTTCAAGTGAGAATCGACTGAAATCAACGGCGTAGATTCGATTCAGTTTTTCCGACATCTTATCCCCAATGCCGGTGTCGACCAATATCTTGCGAGCCCCGGCACGAATCAACATGCCGCGTGTGGTCATGTCAATGCGATTCTCATCATCAGGCGAGGCGACCCGTTCCCATAAAGGTTTTGGCACGACGCCAAACATGGCGCCGCCATCTAATTTGAATCTGCCGTATTCGATTGGCGTGATCTCTATATTTCCTGCTTTCATAGTACTTCTTCAGCCTGGCTTGTGATATGGTTCATGAGTTATGAAACTCGCTGCCATCCGGCGAGCCGATCAAGTCTCTTCGTATTCCGGGCCGCTGCCTCCCTCCGGCGGAGTCAATCGCCCACCCTTGGCACCGATAGCACCGCATTGAACACAATTGGTCGGATTTGTCTGGATCATCCTATGGCCATTTTCATCGGTTTTCCATTCATACACTTCTGCCGGACACATGTTTATCCAGGTCTCCCCAACCGCCTCGGAGACTTCGCGGTTCAGACGGATGTGGTCGGGCTGGTTGTCGCGGCTGCGATTTCCACTAGCGAACACGCTGCTCAGTTTATCGAATATGTATTTGTTGTCCGGCTTGACATATTCCTGCGCGCCCGGGCGCATCGGCGTCTCCCTGTCGAGATGGCCGCCAAACCTCCATCCTGGAAAGAGGCCGCGCGTAATGGTCATCACGCCTGCCAGCGCAGCGCCGCGGAAGAATCCATATTGGAATGCCTGCCTCATATTCCGTACCCGGTGGAGATCCTGCACGATGAAGCTCTCCCGAACGGCCTTGTCGTAGTTTTCCAGGGCTGCTGGCTCGCTAATGTCCTGACCCGCTTTTAGCCGTTCAAAGATGGATTCTGCTGCCAGGATACCGGACCACATTGCATAATGGATGCCTTTCAATGAGGGCACATTAACCAGTCCTGCGGCGTCTCCCAGTAGAGCCGCACCGGGAACGTGAAATCTGTCCGGAAGTGAATAATAGCCGCCTTCAGGAATGATCTTGGCGCCCCAGCCGTTTTCCAGCCTGCTGCCCCCTTCCAGGATTTCCCTAACCCGAGGATGGCACTTTAGCTCCTGCAGCAAATCATGGGTTGATAAAGAAGAATCCGTGTAATCCAGTCCTGCCACGATGCCAATGGACACCCTGTCCTTGCCCATGGGATAAATAAAGCCGCCGCCAAATTCACGGTATTTTTTTCCTCCTCGAAGGGGCCAGCCCATGGTGTGGATGATCCGGTCCAGGGGATTCGGAACCTCCCAGACCTCTTTTACGCCGAGAGCATAGATCTGCGGATTGGACTGCATGATTCCGAAGTGATCGACCAGGGCCGGGCATAGATGACCGGATGCGCCCTCTCCCAATAGGGTGATTTTGGCAGAAATATCGGAGCCCGGCTCAAAATTGGGTAGCTCGCCGCCATCGCCGTCACGTCCTTTATCCGCCGTCCGCACGCCCTTGACACTTTCGTTTTCAACGATAAGATGAGTGCCTGGCGTCTCATTAAGGATGACTACACCAAGTTCCTCAGCCTTTTCACCGAGCCATTTCCCAATTTTGCTGATGGAAGCCACAAAATTGCCGTGATTGCTCATGGTGGGCGGCATGAACGGAGCGCCGATTGATCCTTTCCCGGTGAGAAAATAAAGCTTGTCTTTTGCGACCGGATCATAGAATGGAAAGTCATCGTCGCTAAGGTCGGGAAAGAGTTTTCGGAATGCGATAGGATTTACGACTGCGCCGGAGAGCAAATGGGCGCCGGGATATTTACCCTTTTCAATTACCGCAACAGGAACATCCCCCAACGCCTCCAGCAGGTCGGGAGATTCCTGCAAGAGCTGAGATAGGCGAATCGCCCCGGCAAGGCTGGCCGGACCGGCGCCGACGAACAAGACGCCGACCTCTATTCGCTCGTCGGCCGCGTCGGCAAAGCCGCAAACGAACTCACTATTTTCTACAGGCGGCCTGAAATCCGCGGGAATATTTGACAAATTGGCCTCAATGTTGTTCGCATGAACTATTCAAGCCAGGCATTTGCATTTTCGGATCATCTAAGTTTCAGTTGCAGGTTTTCATAAGTAACTGCCATTGATGTCTTTTTGGACAGCCGCCTATTCGCACGTTTGTAAAAGTTCACATGAACCACATTTTCCTGATCAAGACACGGACCTGTCGCGCTTATGCGAAACAGAATCGCAATATTCGAGTCAATATGGCAGTCACGAAAGCCCAATGGACAGATTCTAAGTGGTTTGTACGGAGCGAGTCTCGCGAATGACTGTAACCTTAATATGACCGGGATACTCCATTTCCGCCTGAATTTTCTTCGCGATTTCGGCGGACATCAAGAACGCTTCCTCATCAGACACCTTTTGGGGTTCCACGATTACGCGGATTTCCCTTCCGGCGGAGATGGCAAAAGCTTTGGACACACCGGGAAAAGAATCCGCCAGCTTTTCCAGGCTTTCAATTCTTCTTACATAGATTTCGAGAGTTTCCCGCCGGGCCCCTGGCCGGGATCCGGAT
The DNA here is from genome assembly GCA_030624545.1 of Bacteroidota bacterium. GTDB lineage: Bacteria > Zhuqueibacterota > JdFR-76 > JdFR-76 > DREG01 > JAUXJX01. Next base: position 4,147 of record JAUXJX010000019.1, read on the forward strand.
ATGGAATCCGCTGCCGAAACCAATACGGAAATCGGATTGTCCTTGGCTTCGTCCTCGTGATGCGAAGCAATGGCATTAATAACAACGGGATGTTCCTTGTATTTTTGGGCCAATTCGACTCCGAGTTGAGTATGAGTACTGTCGGAATCCTGGCTGACGGCCTTGCCTATGTCGTGGAACAATCCGGCGCGCTTGGCCAGTTTTATGTCAAAACCCAATTCGGCGGCCATGGCGCCACAAAGGAAAGCAACCTCTTTCGAATGATTCAGGACATTCTGACCATAGCTTGTACGATATTTTAATCTGCCCAGGACCTTTATCATTTCCGGATGAACGTCCCGCAGTCCCAATTCCTTCAGTGAATCCGTTCCGGCCTTCCATATCATCTGCTCTATTTCTTTTTCGCACTTGCGCACCACCTCTTCAACCCTTTGTGGACTGATCTTGCCCCCCTTGATCAGTTTGTCCAAAGCCATTCGGGCAATTTCGCGCTTCACCGGATCGAACGACGAGAGCACCACGGCCTCCGGTGTATCGTCCACGATGATCTTTACGCCGGTGAGGTTTTCGAACGCTTTGATGTTGCGTCCGTCTCTACCGATAATCCGGCCTTTCATTTCATCCGATTCCAGGTTAACTACGGCGACCGTCGTCTCGGTGGTATGGTCGGAAGCGACCTTCTCGATCACCTTGGTGATAACGTTCTTTGCCTCTCTGACCGCGTTCTCCTTCGCCTCTTCGATAATAATCTTGGAGATTTTGGCTCCTTCCAGCCTCGTGTCTTTTTCTATGTTGGCCAGCAGCATCTCTTTGGCTTCTTCAAGGGGCATTTGGGTGATCGTCTCTAGTTTTTCATTCTGGACCTTTATGATCTGCTTTAGCTCATTCTGCAGCTTCTCCTGGTTTTCCCTCATCTTTCCGAGCTCTTGTTCCCGGTTTTGCAGATCACGATCCTTCACTGCCAGAGCTTCCTCCTGCTCTTTAAGTGCTTTCTCCTTTTGCAGCAGCGTCTGGTCCAATTCTTCAAGCGTGGATTCTCTTTCGTGGTATTCCCTCTCAAGATTCTCACGCAAACGATATCTTTCTTCTTTGGCTCTCAGGAGGATATCATTCTTCGACTTCTCCGCCTCCGCTTCTGCCTCGCGGAGTATCTCGCTCGCATGGGTACTTGCTTTCCCGACATTCTGCTTCCGGTAGAATTCGCTTAACAACCAGCCGCCAACGAATAATATTCCGCCTCCGGCTATCATTGCACCAATTTCGATCACATCATACCTCTTGCAGTGAAAGATTCAGATTCATCAACCAATCATCGAACGCATTGCCTGGATTGTTTCTAAGAGCTTGCAGCGAGGCTTTCTTTTTCAAGCGCCCGTAATTGGTCTTTGACCATGATTTTTTTTACAGGAGAGAGATAGTCTACGAAGAGCTTACCTTCAAAATGGTCGACTTCGTGGAGAATGACGCGGCCCAGCAACCCATCGGCGCGGAATCGCACCACGTTCCCCTCCAGATCTAAAGCCTCGAGATCAAAGGATTCAGCCCTCTTTACGTCTTCGCGGACATCCGGAATACTCAGGCACCCCTCTTCCATCGTGGATGTGCCGGATTGATTCCTGATTGACGGATTAATGAAGACCATGGGGTTGGGACCCTCCTGCTCCTGGGTATCTGCAACAAACAGCCTTTTCCCTATACCTACTTGTGGGGCAGCAAGGCCGATCCCACTATTCTCATACATGATCTCTATCATGTCGGCTGCCAATTCCTTGATCTCGTCGTCGATTTCGTCCACCGGTTCTGCAACCTCTCTCAGGCACGGGTCTCCATAAATCCTGATTCTCAGTGATGCCATCCAACTCCTGTTCCCTTTGCAATAATTTAGAAATCTTCAAATTTTTGACGTTCTAAAATAACCAATAATGTTACACATTTCAAGCCAATTAATCCGGCCAAACACCCCGGGTGCGTATGAAACGAGCCTTTTGGATGATACAAACCACGAAAGTTGCTCCGGTATGTTCAGAGATTCGCATAGGTCGGGGCAACCGGCATAGAGCCGAGTTTTGCTCAAATTCGAGATCTCTTCAGGCTCTCTCTCTTATTTGTTTGATCGCCCAGTCACGGGTTTCCCGGAGGATCTCATCACCGTCCACGCTTATTTCGTCAAGCAGCGGCAGAAAATCGGAATTACCCTTGTTTCCGATCACGATAAAAAGATTCCGCAAAAGGCCGGCCTGTTTTGGGCGTTTTAGCGGGCTTTTTGGAAACGCATCAGGATAATGTTTCATAATTCTGTCCGCCAGGCTGCCGAATGTTGGATGAAACATGTAGGCTCTCGGCATGAATTCGCTTTCTTGGCTGAGAGGCGATTTTACGTTCCATGGGCAGACCTCCTGGCAAATGTCACAGCCAAAGATATGATGACCCATATCAGCTCGAATAGATTCGGGGATAGTGCCGTGGTTTTCTATGGTATGGTAGGAGATGCACTTTCTGCTGTCCACAACGCCGTCCGCAACGATCGCATTTGTCGGACACGCATCGATGCAGCGAGTACAGCTCCCGCAGAAGTCCGGAATTTCCCGGTCCGGTTCAAGTGCGAGGTCCGTTAGTATTTCCCCGATAAAGAAATATGAGCCATGTTTTGGATTAATTAAGCAGCTGTTCTTTCCGAACCAGCCCAGACCCGCGTGGTAAGCGAACGTCCTTTCCAGAACCGGGCCGGTATCCACATAGCAACGGTGGCTGAATGGCTGGGGCAATTCGATGCTCATTCGTCCGACTAGGTCGCCAAGCTTCTCCCCCACAATGTAGTGATAATCCTTACCCCAGGCATATCGCGAGACCCAGGCGTGGTTCGTGGAATTCATGTCAATCGAACGATCCGGATTGGTGTTGTAAAGGAGGCCACATGAAATTACCGATTTAGCGCCGGGAAGGACTTCATCCGGGTTAATACGAGGTGAGGTTTTGTCGGTTAGATAGGACATGTCAGCCCCGTAGCCTGATTCTACCCAATTCAGAAAGGCAGCCATTTCAGGATACTCCTGCACTCTTGCCACACCGACAAGATCGAAACCTACCTCGATCGCAATATTCTTGATTTTTTCTTTGAGGTCTCTCATGTGGCTTGAAAGCAATTTCGCCCGCTCCGGATGGAAGTTTCAATTTTGATGCAGATGGGAGACATTCGTCTTCGCAAATGTGACCATTGGTCAATTTTAGCGCGGAAAGAACATCTGATTGGCTGGTTCAGGCCGCGAATTTCTTCAACAGGCCATTTTCAGTTCAGCACCTTGATCACGTCCGCCGCCATCTCAAACTTGTTGAAGGGAGGCATGAGGTATGCTCCGCGAACCATATCCTTCGCCTCGAGAAGAAATTCCTGGGCAATCTTCACGCCTTCATCCGGCCCGTTTTCTCCTGCCTTCCTCATCCGCTCGCGAATTTTCTCGGGGATGAACATCTCGGGGATTTCATTGTGGAGAAATTCGGCGTGCTTGGCGTTGCGCAGGGGAAGAATTCCCACAAAGAATGGCACCTTGAGATCATCAACCATATGCATAAATTTCTCAAGAATCGAAATTTCGTAGAGGGGCTGAGTGAAGACATATTTTGCACCTGCTTCGATCTTTTTGTGCAGGCGATCAAGCTCCCTCTCCATGTCGATTTCGACCGGATTACAGCCGGCCCCGGGGTGAAAATGGGTTGGTTTCTTCAGAATCCGGCCCGTCATATCAACCCCTTCGTTCAACCTTGTGATCATTTTGAGAAGACCGATGGAGTCGACATCAAATACGCCGGTAGCATTCGGATGGTCGCCGAGTTTCGGCGGATCGCCCGTGACGGCCAAAATAGAGCGAATTCCCAACGCATGGGCGCCCATTAGCTCCGCCTGCAGCGCAAGAATGTTTTTGTCACGGCAGGACAGATGCAGTATAAGCTCGACATCCGTTGCCTGACGGATCAGATGGCCCAAAACCAATGAGCTCATCCGGGCAGTGGCAAGCGGGCTATCGGCAACATTAATGGCCTCTACGCCCCTGCCTTTGAGGAAAATTGCTCCATCGACCAACCTGGATGGGTCCACGCCACGGGGCGGATCAATTTCTACACTAACCAGAAAATCGGTGCCCATTCTTTCGATGAAAGACGAGGGTTTCTCGGTGTCGGGCTCAGGCTTTACGTCTTCAACCCATTTGATTGCCGACCCTCTTTTGGCACGGCGATAGGGCTTTATCTTCGCAACTTTTTCCGCGATCATCTTGATGTGGACAGGCGTCGTTCCACAACATCCGCCAATCACATTGATCCCCAATTTCGCCAGCCGCAATGCGTATTCGGCAGTGTACTCGGGAGAGGACAGATACATATATCTTCCTCCCACCATCCTGGGTATTCCTGCATTGGGCATCGCGGAAAGATACGCTCCGTCGGTTTCCTTGAGTGAGGCAATCACTTCCATCACCTCGAAAATGCCGACCGGACCGACAGAACAATTCGCACCAACCATCACGGCGCCAAGCTTTCTTAATTCCTGCACAACCTCCTTGGGCTTATCTCCCATCAGCGTTTTCAGGTCTTCAGTAAATGTCATCTGCGCCATTACCGGCACGTCGCCCAATTCCTTTGCCGCGAGCAAAGCCTGGGTGATCTCACGGAGGTCATTGAAAGTCTCCAATAGGACGAAATCTACCCCTCCTTCCACCAACGCGGAGATTTGTTCTGAAAAACACTCTCTCGCTTCTTCGAGGGATATCCGTCCCACCGGCTCCAGCGGCTTGCCCAATGGACCCACCGAACCCAATACCCAGGCATTGTCCTTGCAGACATCCCTGGCCAGTGACACGCCGGCCAGATTTACATCCCTCACTCTATTTTCCAAATTGTGCGGCCCCAGGCGGATTCGATTGGCGCCAAACGTGTTCGTCTCGATTAGTTCCGCACCGGCTTCAAGATATTCCTGGTGGATCGAGCGGACCAGATCCGGCATGGTCAAATTAAGTTCATCGAACGATGCAGTAAAGGGAATTCCGGGGTTATAGAGAACGGTACCCATCGCACCGTCACAGACCAGCAAGCGGCCACTAAGCTCTTCGAAAAAAGCTTCCCTGCGCGATTGTAGTTTTGCTTTCATTACCTACCTGATTTACCCGACGAATGTCCCGTTGCGAATTCTATCTTGATGTCTCGGAATCGGAGTGCATGAATTAACGTGGACAATTCATAAACAACAACACTGTGGTGAATAATTCAGGTTAACTGCATCTGACAAATCCCTTTATCTGACGATTTCCAATCCCTGAATATTCATATCCTCTGGAGCCGCAACCTGATATCTGTCGAGAAAGTACAGAATAAAGAAGACGATAAAGACCAACAGAAGAAATCCGATATAGGGACGTCTTTTCTTTTGGCTAAGATAATTCCGGCGAAATTTGATGCGCCGCTCAGACGTATCCTGGTCGCTTTCTTCTTTATAGAATTGAGGCGTGTAATTGTATTTCCGGGTTTTCGCGTGACGGTAAAGCATGCCTGCCTCCACAGCTATTGAAATATGGCGTTTTGGGGTTTGACTCCGAGCCCTATTTTCCCATTTACTGAAATAACGCCATCATTCAGGCTAAGCCCTGTAAAAGGATCATTACTGATCAGTTCAAACCCGTCCAAATCGGCATAATCTAATAAGGGCAGAAGCTGGGCGCCTGCTGAAATTGCCAGCGAACTTTCCACCATGCATCCGATCATAACCCGCAGGTTGTTTTCTCGCGCAATCCTGATCATCTTCATGGCCTCGAGCAATCCGCCGCACTTCATGAGCTTTATGTTGATGCCATCAAATGCGAAAGCAAGACCTGGAATATCCGCGCCGGTCTTAACACTTTCATCTGCAATAACCGGCAGTTTCACCCTTTGCCTGACCCAGGCATTCTCTTCGATCTGTTGCGCCGGAAGCGGCTGCTCGACAAATTCGACATTTTGACTTTCCAGCCAGTTTATTTTCTCAACGGCTTCCTCCTTGTGCCAGCCTTGATTTGCATCAACACGAATGAGCTTGTCTGTCAACGACCTGATCCTCGTCACGATTTCCATGTCATCGGCGCTACCAAGCTTCACCTTTAGGATGGGAAACCTCCCGGCTTCTTCAACTTTTTTCTCAATTGTTTCGAGGTCGGCAATGCCTATTGTGAACGAGGTCCGCACTGGTCTATCGCTTGAAATGCCCAGCAGACTGCGAACCGATTTTTTGGCATTCTTTCCGGCAAAGTCGAGAAGGGCCATGTCGATTGCGGCCAGCAGGGCGTTGGGAGGATCGAATTCGGTTTTGATGCCATTTATGACGGTCTCATAATCCAGGGGACTCGCATACTTGTTGAGGTCGATCTGGGCGAAACCCTTATGCACATCCTCCATAGTCTCCCTACATACTCGTGAAGGTGACGCCTCACCGAAGGCAGTAATGCCGGAATCCTCCAATCTCAAAATGCCCACATCCACGAAATCGCGGTCAGGACTCCCTGATATGCGGAATGTATGTTTGAGTTGAAGCCTGTGATCTAAGAGCTTAACATGCATGAGACAGGCCATGCTCCTTTATGAATTATCATTAAGCCGACTTCATCTTGCGGATGATAAAGACGTGAGAAATGATTTCTTTTTAGTAACTCCTTGATTATATTATGCCAATTCGGAGGCAGAAGCAAGCAAATGTTGAAAGCGCGAGACGATCAAAATCGGTTTAAAACATACTTAGTCTTTGACATCTTCGCAATCATTCGCTTCCAGGCTCCGGCTAAATCGGTTGAATTGATCGTTACCTGAAAGAGGAGATTCAATGCCAAAGGATTCTTTTCGAGAGCTTGTCGAGATCATGCAAACGTTACGTGGCGAATCCGGTTGTCCCTGGGACAGAAAACAGACGCATAAGTCCCTGCGCCAGTATCTGCTGGAAGAAACATACGAGGTATTGGAGTGTATCGATCAGAATGATATGGAAGCCCTGAGGCAAGAATTAGGCGACCTTCTTCTGCAAGTGGTGTTCCATGGGCAAATTGCCAGCGAAAATCAGGATTTTGATATAGATGGCATAATCAGGGCCATATCCGAAAAACTCATCGCTCGTCATCGGAATGTGTTCGGCGAGAAGGTCATTGAGACAGCGGAAGAACAGGTTCATAATTGGTAACGCTTGAAACGACTGGAAGGACGAGATTCGGTTATCGATGGCGTGCCAAAACAGCTTCCGTCTTTACTACGGGCCCACCGCATTCAGCAAAAGGCATCCCACGCCGGA
>JAUXJX010000048.1 GCA_030624545.1 Bacteroidota bacterium
TAAGCAATTCCGTCTTGCCGGTCTGTTTGAAACGGGAATGTTCGAATTTGACAATACCTTTGCGCTGATTTCCATTGCGGACGCTCAGCAGCTTCTGAATATGGAAGGTGAAGTTCACGGCATTGAAATCAAACTGGATGACATGTACGCGGCGGGAGATGTTGCCAGCGCGCTAAATGAAAAATTCGGCTATCCCTATAATTACACCCTCACCTGGTACGAGCTCCATCGTAACTTATTCTCCTGGATGAAATTGGAAAAGATGGCCATGTTTGTGGTCTTAAGTCTCATCATCATGGTAGCGGCCTTTAACATAATCAGCAGCCTAATCATGATTGTCATGGAAAAGACAAAAGAGATCGGCATTCTGAAATCCATGGGTGCAACGAGACGGGGTATTATCCGCATATTCATGTTCGAGGGACTGGTGATCGGAATTGGCGGAACGATTATGGGAGGCGGCCTTGGCTACCTGGCTTGTTGGGCCCAGTTGAAATATAAGCTCTTTGCTCTGCCTTCAGACATCTATTTTATTAATTTCTTGCCAATACGAATGGAAGCTGCGGATTTTATCTACATTGCCTTAGCGGCGATTGGCCTGAGTTTTCTTGCGACCGTATATCCGGCGTTCAGGGCAGGCAAGTTGGACCCTGTAACAGCGATCAGGTACGAATGACGACGGGAAACAGAGTCACTCTTCGGGCAGAGGGACTTTTCAAGTCCTATTTCCTGGCAAAGCAGGAGATTCCTGTCCTCAAAGGAATTGAACTGGAAATAAACAGAGGGGAACTGCTGGTTATTGTTGGTCCCTCCGGGGTGGGCAAGAGCACATTGCTGCATATCCTGTGCGCCCTGGATCGCCCAAGCCTCGGACAGGTATACATTTCCGACTCGCCCATTTTCGATAAGGATGACAACGAATTGGCAGACTTTCGTAATCGAACCGTCGGTTTCGTTTTTCAGTTTCATCATCTATTGGGGGAATTTACCGCCCTGGAAAACGTGGCGATGCCCGGCCTTATCGGAGGTCTGTCGAAAAGATCCTGTTTCGAAAAAGCAGGTCATCTGCTCGAGGAGTTGAATTTGCAGCATCGCAGCGATCACAAGCCGAGTGAGTTGTCCGGCGGCGAGCAGCAGAGGGTCGCCGTCGCAAGGGCGATGATCAATGATCCGAAGATTATTATGGCTGATGAACCCTCAGGAAATTTGGACGTTAAATCCAGTGAGGCTTTGCATGATATTTTGCAGGAGTTGGCACGGGAAAAAAAACAGACCATTGTCATCGCAACACACAACTTAGAGCTTGCAGGCCGCGCGAATCGTGTAATTGAAATGTATGATGGCAGGATAAGAAGAGATTCCGGAGTGAACTGATGCTTTGTCAACGTTGTTTCGAAAAGCATGCGACCATCAGCATTACCCAGATTGTTAACGGCAAAAAGTCGGAATTGAACATTTGTGAGGACTGCGCAAAAGAGGAGGGGGTCGAAGCCTCGATTTCCAATCTGCCCCAGGTCTTTACTAAAATGATATTGGATGTCCTTAAACAGAGAGAAAAAGACGCAAATCTTGCGGGCCGCGAATTTGGCCCGCGCAAGTGCTCATCTTGCGGCTATTCCTGGGAAGATTTCCGCAAGAGCGGACTGTTGGGTTGCGACAAATGTTATGTCTCCTTTAAGCAACCCCTTGCCGATGTCGTTAAGCAGATTCACGGAAATGCCCGCCACACGGGGGAACAAGCGAAATCGAAGCAGAAGGGAAAGTCGGCGGAGGAGATACGGGCAATTCTGGAAGGCTCTCTGAGGGAGGCAGTTCTGAAAGAAGAGTACGAAAAGGCCGCGGAGATTCGCGATAAGATCCGTTCATTGAAACGGGACGACAGAATCAGCTAAGACAGGTATTTCTGAATATATCAGTAAATCACGATGCAGAAATAGAGAGTCAGAAGTTATTGTAATTATTGATATTATGGCTTTTGTTGTCACCTGACATGGCCGCGAAACAAAATGTTACGGAATGGACTTATTTTTTTAATTATCTCCAATATATATTTGCATAGATTTCAAAATTGGTTTATTTTAACTACGAATTCGAGACTTCGAAGTCTTTAATGGACTAGGATTTTGATGAGCCGCGCACGATATCATGCAAGGAATGGACGACATACTAGAGAAACCTGCTGTTTGGTTAGGGAGCGACGCAGCGCATTCAGACGTGGTTCTCTCCAGTCGTGTTCGGCTAGCCCGCAATTTGCGAGATTATCCCTTTCCTAATCATGCCTCCGGTGAAATCCTCCATGACGTTCTAGCTGAAGCAAAACAAGCGGTTCGGTCCAATTCGGAATTTTCCGGGGGGAATGTATGGGAATTAAATCAGCTTTCTTCAGCCGAACGGCGACTGCTGTTTGAGCGCCGCCTGATCAGTGCCCAATTTGCAGAGGAATACGCCAACGGAGCCGTGGTCTTGGATGATGGATGTAGATTGTCGATCATGATCAATGAGGAAGACCACTTTCGCATACAAATCCTTGGACAGGGGCTGAACTTGTTGCCATTATGGGAGCGCATCGGTAGATTGGATTGCGAATTGGGGGATGAACTAAACTTTGCCTTTGATGAGTCCTTTGGATATCTGACCTCCTGTCCATCCAATGTTGGCACGGGTCTCCGTCTCTCCGTAATGATGCATCTTCCGGCACTTACGATGATGGGAGAACTCTCTTCGATTGTTGAAAACCGGGAAGAATTGCAGATCGCCGTTCGAGGATTTTATGGTGAGGGTAGTGATGTTGTCGGTCGTATCTACCAAATTTCCAATAGCTTATCCCTGGGATGGACCGGGCCGGATCTGCTGCAGGGCCTTCTAAAGATAGCTCAAGATACTGTCGATAAAGAATTTGAAGCTCGTCGGAAACTGTTGGATACTCAGAGGATTGATGTTGAAGACAGGGTCTTTCGGTCACTTGGAACTTTAGAGCGGGCAAGGAAGTTAAGCTTACCAGAATTTATAGGGCAATACTCGAATTTAATGCTGGGCATTTCAACTGGAATAATTTCTGAAATCGATCCGTTATCACTTCATGGACTTCTGCTCTGGGTTCAACCGGCACATATCCAATGGCATTTTGGCGAAGAAATGTGCGAAACCGAGAGAGATGTCTGCAGGGCTGATCTGGTTCGGTCGCGCCTTGGTCTCTGATTCCAAGTAACTGTCCTTAGGTGGAGACAAATAAATGAAAAACAATTTTTCCAGTCGGGTCCAAATGGTTATTCAATTTGCACGCGAAGAAGCAATGCGGCTGGGACATGACTATATCGGCACGGAACACCTGTTACTCGGTCTGCTTCGCGAAGGAGAGGGAATCGCCGCAGAGATCTTGAAGAACATTGGACTCGACCTCGAAGAACTGCGCAAGGCCATTGAAGAGACAGTCCGATCTACCGGCGATACGGCGACGATTGGCAATATTCCATTTACAAAGCGGGCAGAGAAAGTCCTGAAGATGTCTTATATGGAGGCAGATCGATTCAAATCGGATATTATTGGAACAGAACATCTGTTGCTGGCCCTTTCCAAGGAGCGTGACGGTGTTGCGGCACAGATTTTGATGAGCTTTGGGGTTAACTATGATACGATTCGCCAGGAACTGGATAATATTATCAAGGGAACACCTACCATGCACGAGGAAACAACCAAGAAATCGAAGACGCCCGCTCTGGATCATTTTGGTAGAGATCTGACGGAATTAGCCCAAAAAGGTGAACTGGATCCGATTATCGGAAGGGATGATGAGATTCAGCGGGTGGCACAGATATTAAGTCGAAGGAAAAAGAATAATCCAGTCCTCATTGGCGAACCGGGTGTTGGGAAAACCGCGATTGCGGAGGGCTTGGCTTTGCGCATCACATACAAAAAAGTTCCACGAGTGCTGCACAACAAGCGCGTGGTTACCCTTGATTTGGGAGCCATCGTGGCCGGAACAAAATATCGGGGCCAATTTGAGGAAAGAATAAAGGCTGTTCTCAACGAACTGGAAAAATCCCGGGAAGTAATCCTTTTCATCGATGAGCTTCATACCATTGTCGGCGCTGGCGGCGCATCGGGTTCTCTTGATGCTTCCAATATGTTCAAGCCGGCTTTGGCACGGGGCGAATTACAATGCATCGGTGCAACCACGCTTGACGAATACAGACAATACATCGAAAAAGATGGAGCCCTGGAAAGAAGATTTCAAAAGATAATGATTGATGCGCCCAGCGTCGATGAAACGATCGAAATACTACAGGGGCTGGGAGAGAAGTACGAAAAGCACCATCGCGTAAGGTTCGCCGGTGACGCCCTCATAGCCTGTGTGAGAATGGCAGACCGCTACATTTCCGATCGATATCTTCCTGACAAAGCCATCGACGTGATGGATGAGTCCGGTTCCATGGTGCACCTGGCCAATGTGGTTGTGCCAAAGGAGATCCTCGTCTTAGAAGAAAAGATCAAGGAGGTTCGCAAGCAGAAGGATGATGTCATCAAGGACCAGGCATTCGAAAAGGCTGCTGAATTGCGCGATCTTGAAAAGAAGCTCAATCAACAATTGGAAGCAGCAAAACTCCGCTGGCAGGAAGCCGAAGATGAAGTTGTTGGCTCAGTGGAGCTCAAAGATGTCGCAAAGGTAATTTCCATGATGACGGGGATACCTGTCCAGAGAGTCGCGAAAACGGAATCGCAGCGTCTCTTGGACATGGAAACAGAGCTAAAGAAAAAGGTGGTTGGCCAGGACGAAGTGCTGCAAATACTCACAAAGGCAATCCAGCGCACGCGGGCGGGCCTCAAGGATCCCCACCGTCCCATCGGTTCTTTTCTCTTTTTGGGGCAGACCGGCGTTGGCAAGACCCATTTAGCCAAGGTGTTGGCCGAATATCTCTTTGAAGACTCAAACGCACTGGTGCGAATAGATATGTCCGAGTTTATCGAGAAGTTCTCAGTGTCCAGGTTAACCGGGGCGCCCCCGGGCTATGTCGGCTATGAAGAAGGTGGACAGCTTACGGAGAAGGTTCGCCGGCATCCATACTCCGTGGTGCTCTTTGACGAAATCGAGAAAGCTCATCCGGACGTGTTCAATATTCTTCTGCAGATTATGGATGATGGTCAGTTGACGGATGGTCTCGGCCGCAAAGTAGATTTCAAGAACACGATTTTGATCATGACCTCAAACATTGGCGCTCGTGACATAAAGTTGGGCTCGAAAATTGGATTCGCCAGCCAGGATGAAAAAAGCGACTATGAATTTGTGAAAGACAAGCTTATGGATGAAGTCCGGCGCCTGTTCAATCCGGAGTTTTTGAACCGTCTGGACGAAACTGTGGTATTCCACGCATTGACAAGGGCAAACATGCTCAGCATCGTTTCGATTGAATTGGCAGAGGTTGTCAAGAGGGTGGAGGATCGGGAGATTGAAGTATCATTGACGGATGGGGCGAAAGAATTCCTGGTAGACAAGGGTTTCGATCCGGTCAACGGTGCGCGGCCGTTGAAGCGAACCATTCAAAAGCACTTGGAAGACCCCCTCGCCGAAGAGCTGTTAAAGGGAAAATTTCAAGATGGAAGCCACGTGCAGGTACGCAAAAAAGGTGAAAAGCTGGACTTTGTGGAAATCGGCCGGAAAATTATTGATGCAGATCACGCTGGCGAGGAAGTAAAGAACGTTTAGCTTTCCACCAATACTTCCCTAATTTGAAAATCCCGGTTTTGTATGATCGGGATTTTTTATTTTTGTTCCTGACTGAAAAATTGAGTAGATTTCTGGTGCTTGAATCTTGGATTGGGCAAACTAGGTCCAGGTCATCTTAAAGGAAGAAACTCATCGAAAATCAATTGAAAAATGCTCAGGCCTATTGCAGAGGGTTGGCTCGCGCTCACTATGAGAATTTCACACTCGGTTCTTTTCTTTTGCCGCATCGATTAAGGCAGCATATTTACAACATCTATGCATATTGTCGAATGTCGGACGACCTCGCGGACGAAGGAAATGCCCCTGAACAGCGGCTTGTTCTCCTGGACGAATGGGATGAAAAATTAGCTGCATGTTACAGAGGAGAATATCTTCATCCTGTCTTCCTGGCGCTGAAGGAAACAATTTCGGAATTCGGCATACCCATCGACCCCTTTCGCAATCTGCTCATCGCATTTCGTCAAGATCAACTTGTCACTCGCTACGAGACCTATGATGATTTGTTGGGTTACTGCAGGAACTCGGCGAATCCGGTTGGCCGGCTCTATCTCTATCTTTTTCGGCTTGCCGGGCCGGAGAGGTTTATCTACTCAGACGCAATATGTACTGCACTGCAACTCACCAATTTTTGGCAGGATGTCACCGTTGATCTGATGAAGGGTCGAATCTATGTCCCACTCGAGGACTTACGTCGATTTGATTGTACAGAGGAGGATTTGCAAAAATCGCATGCCTCTTCCGCAGCTCGTCGCTTGATCGAATTCGAAGTGAATCGAACTCAGCAGCTCTTTAACCAGGGCATATATCTTCTGAGCATAGTTCCGCCTCGTGCTCGATATGAAATCTCACTGTTCATCCGCGGCGGCGAAGCTATTCTAAAGGAAATCCGCAAGCACAAATATGACACGCTGCAAAAGCGCCCCGTGCTCGGGAAGGGTCAAAAACTGAGACTGATGCTGCAAACTTTTTTGCGGCGTGAAGGTCATTCCAACGCAGTTTCCAAGACAATAGTCAGGCCTGCGGTGTCACAGGATTGAATTTGCTTTCGGCTGGAGTCCGATGCAGGTTGGATCAGTTCATACCGGAAATAATGATCCGGACACGATAGACAGGGAGATTTCCCTCGAGGAAGCCTACCGCCACTGCCGGGATTTAACCCGAAAAAATGCCAAGAATTTTTACCTCGCCTTCTTTTTCGTTTCCTGGATCAAAAGGCGTTCAATCTATGCCGTTTATTCGTTTTGTCGCTACAGCGATGATCTTGTAGACGATCCCGTCATTCGATACCGGTCGGGCATGCTCAATAAGTGGAGAGAAGATCTGGAAGCATGCTATCGAGGAGAGGTGCTGGGACATCCGATTATGATTGCGCTGCAAGATACCATCAGAAGGTTTTCCATTCCAAGACAATACTTTCTGGATCTGATAGACGGTATGGAGATGGATCTTTCTATCACGCGCTATCAAACCTTCGAACAGTTATATCAGTACGCTTACAAGGCAGCGTCCGTCGTGGGACTGATTTTGATCGAGATCTTTGGCTATCGGAATTCCGGGACCCGTGAATACGCCAAGAATCTGGGTATTGCCATGCAGCTGACCAACATCATTCGCGACGTCCAAGAAGACGCCAATAGAGGCCGGATCTACCTCCCGCAAGAAGATTTGAAGCGATTCAAACTTACCGAGGCGGAGTTGCTTAAATCGAGCTATCAAGCCTCCTTCATCCAACTTATGGAATACCAGGCCGCCAGGGCGCTCTATTACTATCAGAAGGCGACCAGCCTCATCCCTCCGGAAGATCGAAATCTACTCACTTCCGCCGAAGTCATGAAGAATATTTATTTCCATCTTCTCAGGGAGATAAGGCAGCAGGGTTTCAATGTTTTTCGCCGGCGGATCGAATCCTCAAAGCTGACCAAGCTGTTCATTGTCCTGCGGACCTGGTTTAGAATTCAGATTTGGCGCCAATGAGGCCAACCGCATTGATTCTTGGCGCCGGTCTGGCTGGCCTCTCCACCGCAGTCCATCTGGCCAACAAGGGAATTGAGATAACCATTCTTGAAAAGCGTCCTTTTGCCGGAGGCAGAACCTATTCCTTTTCCCGGGAGTTTTGGCCGTACGGCATCGATAACGGACCTCACGTGATGTTGGGCTGCTATAAGGCATTGCTGGAGCTTTTGGACATCGTGGGCGGCCGGAATCGCTTGAATCCCCAATCACGTCTACTTGTACCGTATGTCCTGCCGGGTTCGGTTCGGGCTGTCCTTGCCGCCAATGCTTTGCCGCCGCCGCTACATCTCCTTTCCGGCCTGATGCGATTTTCGCTGCTGGGGTGGCGAGAGAAGATGTCCTTGGCAAAGATCTTCTTCAAGATTCGATTTATGTCCGAAGAGGACAGCTTCGATCATCATACCGCCTATGAGTGGCTTAGTGGGCGCCACCAGGGCGGGAAAACCATGGAAATCTTCTGGCGGCCGTTGGTACTGGCCACCCTGAATGAGCAGCCCGAGAACGTGAGCTTTCTTCAGCTTTTCCGGGTTTTGAAATTGGGAATTCTGGGCGGCAGGGATGAAAGCCGCCTGATCCTTATTCCGGAGGGACTTACTTCTACGTTAGTTGAACCCGCCTTAGATTGGCTGGCAGGAAACGGGGGCAGGATTGAATTGAATCGCAGGATCGAATGCATCAAATGGGCGGAGGATGAAGACAAAATAATTGTGCAAACGAATCATGGTGGCTACGAAGGCTATGATGTGGTCGTCAGTGCGTTGCCGTTCCGGAATCTTCGCTTACTCACTCTTGATTCGGGGATCGATACGTCCTTGGAAGCCATGGAAGGATTCAGAGGAAATGCCATCCTCAATCTCCATTTTTGGTTTCCCGAACAACTGATTTCCGCCCCGATGGCCTGTCTGCAGGGAGTTCGGTCACAGTGGTTGTTTGTCCAATCACGGCATGGGGATTTGACTCATCATACCCTCGTGATCAGCAGCGCCGATGAACTGATTTTCAAAGAATCCAAACAGGAACTGGCCCAATCCCTGCTTGGGGAACTGCCGGAGTTGTTCCCCCAATTCAATCCCGGCGAGGTCAAATTCCACTATCTAACCATAGAAAAGAATGCAACCCTGGTGTGCAAACCGGGCATCGAGGCGGCCAGGCCGCTGCCGGGAAGGCTATGGAAAAACCTATATCTTACCGGGGACTGGACACGCACCGGTCTTCCTCCGACTATGGAAAGTGCAGTGCTAAGCGGCAGGATGGCGGCTGAGGCGGTGGCAAGAGATGTGAATTAATTAGCGCCAGATGATAACCGCCAAGTCGCTCCACGATCCAGATCGTCAACCTGAATCCGCCGCAGGCGGATGAAGGATCTTGCTTAAAACTCATACTAACTTTAATGTAATCAAGTTATTAAGGGCAGTTCTGACAATGACAGAAGCCCCA
>JAUXJX010000085.1 GCA_030624545.1 Bacteroidota bacterium
AAGACAAGGAGTAACTTTCCGGTGTTTCGAAATCCACCAACCGGTCTTTTACTTCCTGTAGCACTTCCGCAGAGCTTCTTCCCAATGCCTCTCCAGTGATGGTCACCACCCGGTCGCCATCCACGTGGTTGACACTACTCAGTCCGGTTGAGAAATCCACTATGGCATAATTCGCAAGTGGATAATGCCGGCCTTCATAAAAAACCGTGAGATTCAGCAAGTCATTGTAATTATTTCGAAAATTTTCATCAAACCTGACGGTGATGTCGTATTCTTCCTGTCCAATGCGAAACTGGGAGGCTTCCGTCCCGTTTATGGCAGTTCGAATGGTGTTGGCAATCTGCGCCGTATTTAGGCCAAAAAGGGCGGCCTTTTCGCGGTCCAGGAGAATCGTCATCTCGGGCTTGCCCTTTTCATAGTTATCGCTCAGCTTGGTGAGCCCGGGCACATCCTCGATTTTTTTCTGGATTTGATTCGAAATATCGCTGAGAATGCCAAAGTCTTCACCTTGGATTTGAATTTCAACTGCGCTGCCGGTCGGTGGTCCCGACTGAGGTTGTGTTACGTTAATATCGGCCCCGGGAATGCCATCAACTTTTTCCCTAACCTGTTCCAGTGTCTTAAAGGAATTTTGCCGGCGCAAATGTCTGTCCAGGAAATCTATGGTTACTTGTGATTTGTGCGACGAACCACCTTCGGCACCGAAATCAAACATGTTGGATGACTTGCCCACGTCTGCCACGTAATTCTCCAGGTCGATCGTGTCTTCAATTCTGTGTTCGACCAGGTCTACGATTTCATCCGAAGTCTCCAATTTCGTGCCAATCGGAGCTTCGACTTCGATCCATGCCTGTGCCGGCTCCAGGTCGGGGAAAAATTCCATGCCGTGATTGAATGCGCCATAGACAAGGAACATCAAGACATATACCGAGAACATCGCCGCAACCACAGTTTTTCGATGGCTCAGCGCCCATCGCAACGCTTTCTCATAGCGATAGATTAGCCAATGAAGAAAACGATCGCCTGGCAGCCGGCTCATTTTTTTATCCACCTTCAGATACCCGGAGGCAATGGTCGGATTAAAAACCAGGGCAACAAACAAGGAAGATGCCAGCGTTATGACCAGTGTGATGGGCAGGAATTTCATGAATTCGCCCACAATACCCGGCCAGAAAATCATTGGCAAGAACACAAGCAAAGTGGTAATCGTCGATGTAATCACCGGCATGCCTACTTCTTGTGTGGCTTCTTTGGCTGCCAACAACCGCCCCTTGCCTTCGGAGTGATGGCGATAGATGTTCTCGACAATAACCACGGCGTTGTCGACAAGCATACCCAAAGCAAGGATCAAACTGAACAGGACGATCATGTTCAATGTGTAGCCAAGCATGCCGATTGCGATGAAGGAAATCAACATGGATAGGGGAATGGCAATGCCCACGAGGAGTCCTGTACGCGGTCCCATGAAAAGGTATAGCACGCCGAAAACCAAAATGAGACCGGCAATAATGTTGTTTTCCAGGTCGTTAACCATCGTCCGAATTTCCTTGGACTGATCCGCCAGGATAACGTATTCTACGTTGGCGGGGAAGTTCTTTTTTCCCTCTTGCAGAATACGTTTCACTTCATCGGCAATGTTGATGATGTTTTCTCCGCTTCTCTTCAGGATCGACAAAGTAACGCTGGCCTGCCCGTTCAGGCGGGAATAGCTGCTCTGTTCTTGATAACCGAATTGCACATCCGCCAGATCGCGGAGATAGATTGGCATACCGTTTTTAGCCATCACCACGACATCTCTGAGTTCTTCGATCGTATCAAATTCGCCAGGAATTCGAACGGTCCATTTTAAGTTTGTGCCTTTCATGGACCCGCCTGGAATAGTAATGTTCTCCTGCCGAATTGCGTCGATGATATCATCCACTCCAATATTGTAATACTGAAGTCTGGCCGGATTGACATTGACTTTTACCTCCCGCTTCAATCCTCCTGCGATATTGACATCAAGCACGCCCGGAATCTGATCAAATTCATCTTGCAGGTCTTCCGCGATTTGTTTGAGGCGAACAAGCGAATGCTTCCCCACAATACTGACCAGCATGATAGGGATATTTTCAAAATTGATTTCCTGTACCATCGGTTCGTCGAGATCCGAAGGCAGATCGGGTTTTGATAGATCCACTTTCTCCCGCACTTTGCGAACAGCTTCGTCGATATCAATGTCCGGCTCAAATTCAACAATGATACTGGTAAATCCCTCAGTACTTGAGGAGGTCATTTTCTTTACTTTGGTTATTCCCGAAATCCTGTCCTCGATGGGCTTGGCAATCAATGTCTCCATATCAGACGGCGCTACGCCAACATATGGCGCTGATACTATGACGACTGGAATCTCTATTTGGGGAAATGACTCTACCGCAAGATTGGTGTAGGCAACGAAACCACCGATCACCAAAATGAATAGAAGAACGAATACGCTGGTTTTATGGGCAAGAGAGAGGTTTGTAATTTTCATACTTTTTCCTTCTAGATGAATTTGGCATGGTACACAGACATTCCTGTCTGTGCTTCTTGAAATTTTCACTTAATTCCAAGATGAGGATCAAACAAGCCTTTTTTGAGGTTTGCCCAATTCGGTCACAGACGAATCTACAGCACAGACAAGAATGTCTGTGCTACCATTTTTTGTTTTTGTAGAACAGGCATTCACCAGGGTCGTAGACCTGTCTGTTCAATTTGAGTCCCATGCTACTATCAATCTTTCACCACATTCAGCAGGTCACCGTCACTCAGTTCTTGCTGGCCAAAGGATATAAGGCACAGACAGGAATGTCTGTGCTACCATTTTTTGTTTTTGTAGAACAGGCATTCACCATGGGTCGTGGACCTGTCTACTCAATTTGAGTCCCATGCTATTATCAATCTTTCACCACGTTTAGCAGATCACCGTCACTCAGTTCTTGCTGGCCAACAAATATGAGTTCTTGATTTGGCTGAAGGCCGTCAACAGCCACTTTGTCCTCGTAAACGGCTTCGATGGAAATCTTGACCATCTCGGCACGGTCGTTCGAGTTGATGAAGACATAGCGCCCTTCTTCGGATTCCAGGAATGCGTCGGCTGGAATAACGATCTGGTTTTCCAAAAATCTCCGCAGTATTTTGATATTCGCGATCATTTGGGGTGCCAGCTTTTCACCCGGATTGTCAATGGCAATTTCTATCTGAAATGTTCTGCTCGATGGGTCGATGCTGCGTGAAACAAAGGATACGCTGCTCGATATTTTGATGTCCGGGAATGCGTCGAAGGTGATCTCTGCGGAAGTTCCGATATGGATATCGCTCAGAAAGCGCTCGGCAATTCCGGCATTGATCTTTAGTACGTCGTTATCGACAAACTCGAACAAAGACGACATGGGCGTCAAATAAGCGCCCAGATCAAAATATCTGTCATTGACATAGCCAGGAATTCGCGTTGTAATAAACAACTTGCCGTATCGGGCTTCAGCCAGATCGGCTGCGGCCATGGCCCGTTCGCACCCATATTTTGCGGCTAGATAGTCGTTTTCTGAAATAGCCCTCTGGCCCCAGAGAGTGCTGTTACTTTTCATGGTTAATTCAGCCTGGTGCATGGCCGCAACCGCCTCTTTGAATTGGGCCTTCAGAACCTGGTTCTCCAGAAGGGCCAAAGTATCTCCCTTTTGCGCATAGGAGCCCTTATCCTTCAGGATTCTTGTCAGTGTGCCGCCTTCCTCCGCAATGATTTGGATTTGATTCCTGGCCTTCACCGTCCCTGTAATGTTGAGGTATTCCTTAAAAGGCGTCGGCTCCAGCATTATCGTTCTAACCGGGATGCCTTTGGGTGTCTCAGAGTTGTTTGCGGCCGTATGCTCGGAACAATTGCTGAGGACCAAACCGTAGGACAAGAAAATAAATAGCGCGAGCGCTCTTTTCATTATTCCTCCAATGATACGATTTAGAAGTTGCTACAGGCCTTCAGTATTCACATTTCCGGTGACCCGTGCCCAATCAAAGTAAGCTTCCAGGTAATCATAAGTTGCGGCATAGTAGTTCACCTGCGCCTGATCGAGAAACAGCCTGCTGTCTTTTAATTCCAATTGAGTGGCCATATTGTTTGCCACCCGGGTCTGTGCTATTTCAAAAGCGCGGCGTGCGGAACCGATACTCTTCTGAGCCGCGACTATGCGCTGATAGGATTCCTTCAAGAGCAAGTAGATATTTGTCAATTGAATTTGCAGGTCGTCCAGTGCGATTGATAATTGGGTATCTGTCTTATCGAGTTCGATGCGCGCTTTTTGTACCTGCGCGGAGCCAAATCCGCCGGTGAAGAGCGGCACCTTTAAAGTCAGTCCAACTACAACATTATCGTTATCATTCTGGAGTCGAAACGCATCGGATCGTGCCCCATAATTGTACATTACTCTGCCATCCAATTCAGGCCAGTTGTTGGATTTTTGAACGATAATATTCTTTTCTCGCAATTTTCTTTCCCACACCAACGCGTTGTACATGGGGTGTTTTCTGAGAACCTCCTCCATAGAGATTGAATCCGGAAACACGGGAAATGACTCCAGGTCTCCCGACAATTGGATATTCTCAGACTGGGGAAGGCTCACCAACGCCTTCAGGTTGTTCAATGAAACTTGAAAATTCTTGCGGGCCTGCATGGTTTCAGGAATCGAATTCTGCCACCGTACCTCCGCCTGGAGCAGCTCAAATTCGGAGACCACTCCGCTCTCATATTTCAACTTGATGTTTTGGTAGTTTTCCAGCGCGCTTTCTTCCGATTCTCGTGCGAGTTCGTAAATGGTCTTCAGCAAAAGAGCCTGATAGAATGCCTTCTTAACGCCCGTAATAATGGCCTGAAATTGTGAATCATATTGGAAGGCTGTTAGTTTTCTAAAATCCGAGGCCGCCTGAATCGCTTTGCCCACCTTGAAACTGAAAAGAGTTTGGCTCAAAATGGCATTGAATTGAAATTCATTCTTATAGGTAATGGAAAATTTCTGTGTGCCTTCCGGCGAATTAAAATAGAAAAAGGTCTGCTGGAGATTTCGGTTATAGCCGAAGTCAAGATCGACCGTGGGCAGGGCGGCAGAGACAGCCTCCTTTTTCAGGGCGGAAGCCATACGCAAGTCTGCCTGGGCCAGCTTGATATCCTTATTCCGCTCTATCGCCAGCTTGATGATGCTCTGCAAATCATATTCTTTGGCGAAAAGTGTGCCGGTTATAAAAAGCAGTCCAATAATTAACAGGACAAATCTTCTGACCATCAGGTCCTCCTTTTCAGGCCGTTCAATATAATCTGGATCATGTGTTCGACGACGCGATCGCGCATCTTCTCCGGATATCGGTGCATCCAGTCGAGGTTAAGAAAGTCAGACATGAAAACCAAAGCCGACACCGTTGCCTCCTCATCCTTAAGCTGGAAGATACCTTCTCTTTTGCCTGATTCAAGCATGGGGCGGAGTTTTCCAGCAAGCATCTGATTGATCTTATCTACAATCGGGCGCCCGTGTGGCGAGTGTTCATATAGTGCCGGGGGCATATCAACCATGTTGGCAGCATAAGCCTTAAGGTCGCGATAGACAGTACGGTAGAAAAGTGCGATTCGCCGGTCCGCGGGGAGATTGCGCGGCAGCTTTTTTTCCACAGAGTCCATGAACCCTTCAGCCTCCTCGATAACCACTTCATTAAAGATGGCTTCCTTGTTTGAAAAATAATAATAGAGGGTTGGCTTGGCGAGGCCGCACTGGCGTGCTATGTCGTCCATCGAAGTTTTGCTGAAACCGAAACGGAAGAACAGCTCCCTGGCCGACTGCTTAATGAGTAATTTCTTTTCCTGATCGTTGTTTGTTGCCATGATGAGAATTATAGAATTTCGACTATTTTCATAATTATTCGAAAGTATTGTTTAACTATGCCACATTCAATTGAAAGTTGCTAGGAATTGATGACCAAAAAGAAATGTTAAGAAAATCTTGATTGGTCGTATAAAGAAGGCCGGGAATGGTTCTAGTGAGCCAGCAAAATCATTCTTGCTAATCAGAATTTGATTGTCTTAATTGATCATGACTTTTGCGTAAGCTGCATGGTTGGCGGGTAGCATCTCATCACGGAGTCAGGCGCCGAGTTATTGTTGACCGGGCGGATTCGCACGGATGCGTTCGATAGGGAAAATGCCTGAACCGCTGAATAGCGCGGATTGTGCTGATTGCACAGATCAGACCTATATTCAGTCTGGCGCCAAACTGATTTTTTGCCATACCGATTTTCAGAGATTTGGCAAACCTATTTAATCATGGAATGATTTCATAAACACCGGGTACAGAAAAAAATCACTGAAAGCACTTAACCTGAATTATTCACCGCAGAGGGCGCTGAGAACGCAGAGATTAAATAAAAACAAACAGTTAATTAGACGCATTGATTTGCCAAATAGTGTAGAACGAAATGCAAGAAAAACTAACAAATACTATGGTTAAGTCTCATGAAAACAACTCTGTGCCCTCTGCGCTCTCGACCGGTTTATGAATTGACCAGGTTAACCGGTGAAAACCTGTGGTTCAGGCTTCTTGTTTCTTAATCAAAAAGAGGTACAAGAATGAATTTCGAAAAAATAACCTTCGAGAACGAAGATGGGATGCAATTGGCCGGCCGTATCGATTTTCCGATTAATGAAAAGCCGGCAGCCTTCGCCCTTTTCGCTCACTGCTTCACCTGCTCCAAGAATCTGAAAGCGGTGGCAAATGTCAGCCGTGCCCTCAATGCGGAAGGCATGGCTGTTTTGCGCTTTGACTTTACCGGTTTGGGAGAGAGCGAAGGTGATTTTGCCGACACCAATTTTTCCTCCAATGTTGCGGACCTGGTCGCGGCGGCAGAATTCCTACACGCGGAGTTTGAAGCCCCTAAGATTTTGATCGGACACTCCCTGGGCGGAGCCGCCGTTTTGCAGGCAGCAGCCGGTGTTCCTTCGGCCGAGGCGATCGTGACCATAGCCGCGCCGTGCAGCCCGTCGCACATCGCACATTTGCTTGAGAGCAAGAGAGAGGTAATCGAAAGCGAAGGAGAGGCGGAGGTTCAGCTCGCCGGCCGGAAATTTAGAATCAGGAAGCAGTTCCTTGATGATCTTGACCAGGTCAAAATGCAAGAAACCATTGGCAAGCTGCGCAAAGCGCTGCTGATTTTTCATTCTCCCGTGGACAATGTCGTAGGCATTGAAAATGCGGCCGACATCTTTCAATCTGCCCTGCACCCCAAGAGTTTTATTTCTCTCGACAAAGCCGATCATCTTCTGAGTGACGAGACAGATTCACTTTACGTAGGATCGGTCATTGCGGCCTGGGCGAGAAAATATCTCAAGGCGCCTGTATTGGCCGAAGAGCCGATCGATGCCGGT
>JAUXJX010000379.1 GCA_030624545.1 Bacteroidota bacterium
GGCCTATATAACTTCCAACTTGAATAATTCACTCACACAAAGGATTAAGAACATACGAAATTGCATAATAACGTAAACTTATTGATCCAACGGCCTTTTTTGAAACCGAGTTTGAAACGCATTTTTTATATATCTTTTGTATTCTTAGCGCCTCAGCGTTTTTGCGCGAGATTCTTGTGAATAACGCAGGCAAATCATAGCTGTAATTATTCGGTGGAAACCACTCCATTGCCCTCGCCGATTGCCGCAGAGAGGGTATGCCAGGCCAACCCCGCGCATTTTATCCGCAGCGGAAATTCTCTCACTCCGGCAAAAACTGTTAATTTTCCCAATGAGTCAACATCCGGTTCGCGGTCCGGATCACTTGTGATCATTTCTTGAAAAATTTTGAACAGCCTCTCCGCTTCTGAAATTGATTTGCCTTTGAGCATCGCGGTCATGACCGAAGCGGAGGCTTTAGAAATGGCACATCCTGATCCCATAAAACTGATGTCCTTTATGATATTGTCTTCCACCCTTAGAAACATCATCAGACGGTCGCCGCAGAGAGGGTTGTATCCCTCAGCCGTGTGAGTGGGAGAATCCATCTCATGGAAATTCTTGGGATTCTTATTATGATCTAAGATTACCTGCTGATATAATTCTCTTAATTCTTCCATCAGGAGAACATCTTAATAACTTTGTGAATCCCATTAACGAGGACGTCGATTTCCTCTTCACTATTGTAAAGCGCAAAGGATGCCCTCGACGTGGCGGGGATGCCGAATCGATCCATCACAGGCTGGGTGCAATGATGTCCGGTTCGGACTGCGATTCCATCTTGATCCAGAACCGTTCCCACATCATGAGGATGAATTCCATCCAGGACAAATGAAATCACACCCATTTTATCCTTCGCAGTACCGATAATCCGCAATGAGTCGACAGATGACAGCGCTTCAGTTGCGTATTTTGTCAGTTCCCGCTCGTGCTGCTCGATGTTACCATAACCTATGCCGGAAACATAATCCAGGGCCGTACCCAGTCCGACAACTCCGGCAATATTTGGGGTCCCGGCTTCGAACCTGTGCGGCAGATCATTATATGTTGTTTTTTCGAAAGTTACCGATCGAATCATGTCGCCGCCACTTTGGTATGGAACCATCTTTTCCAAGAAATGCTCCTTGGCGTAAAGAACACCAACACCAGTTGGACCAAAGACCTTATGGCCGGAGAAAACATAGAAGTCGCAATCCAGATCCTTTACGTTAACCTTTATGCGCGGTAATGCCTGTGCCCCGTCGATCAAAACAGGAATTTCGTGCTTATGTGCAATGCGAATTATGTGTTTGACAGGATTTATCGTTCCAACGGAGTTAGAAATATGGACGAGTGAAACCAGCTTGGTTCTTGCATTGATCAACTTTTCGAATTCGTCGAGCAGCAATTCGGCATCATCATTCATGGGGATGATTCTGAGCTTAGCGCCTTTCTCCTGACATAGCATCTGCCAGGGAACGATATTGGAGTGATGCTCCATAGCGGAAATGATGATTTCGTCGCCTTCGCCGACGTGAGCCCGGCCATATGAGGAAGCAACCAGGTTGATGCCTTCGGTGGCGCCGCGATTGAAGATGATCTCCCTGGTGGAATCCGCATTAAGTAATCGCTTGACAGAAGAGCGGACGTCTTCATAGGCCCTGGTGGCGGTCTCGCTGAGTTGATAAACGCCACGGTGAATATTGGCGTTCTTTGCCTGGTAGTAGTGACTAACCGCGTCAATGACTGACTGAGGTTTCTGCGTCGTAGCCGCGTTGTCCAGATAGACCAGAGGTTTGCCACGTACTTTTTGGCGTAGGATTGGAAAGTCGTTTCGGATTCTTTCCACATCTAAGCGCCCCACTTCAGCATTGGGGACATGAAGGGAGATTTTGTTCGCGACTTCAACCATTCAATGGTTTAGGCTCTTGCCCTGGTTTTGAATTTCTTGCTGATCATCTTGTTCAATTTTCGCCGGACAGATTGAATCTGGATAGTGTCGAGCACGTCTGCAGCAAAAGCAAAACGAAGCATCAAATTAGCCTTTGCCTCACTAATTCCCCGGGATCTTAGGTAAAATAAGGCTTCCTCGTCAAGCTGACCGATTGTGGCTCCGTGGCTGCATTTTACGTCATCTGCGAATATCTCTAGCTGCGGTTTCGAACTCATACTTGCTTCGTCGGTAAGCAGAAGCGTCTTGTTGGATTGGAAGGCATTGGTCTTCTGGGCAACCTGTCGAACCAAAACCTTGCCGTTAAAAACACCTTTTGCCTTTTCATCTAGAATGCTCTTGTATAGCTCATTGCTGTTGCAGTGAGGTTTGGCGTGATCCATAAGTGTAGAGTTGTCAATGTGCTGTTTCCCATGTCCCATACAGAAACCATTGAGATGCGTTTCACAGTTCTCGTCATTCAATAAAACGTTGAGATTATTTCGAACAATCGCACCACCGAGATCGATATTGACCGACGTATACGAACTGTTCCGTTCTTGAGCGATCTGGCGGGTTGAGATATGATAGGACTTTTCGCTCTCGTCCTGAATTTTGATGTGCCCGACTTTTGCATCCTCATCAACAAAAATTTCTGTTACTGAATTATTGAAGTAGTTGATTTCCGAGAGATGGTGGTAGCTTTCTACTATTTGGACTTCACTTTGTTTTCCGACTATGACAAGATTTCTCGGATGCGAATGAAAAGAAGTCTCTCCTGCATCTGAGATATTCAACAAGTGAATCGGATGCTCCAGAATCACGTTATCCGGCACAAAGATGAAAGCCCCATCTTTCGCGAAAGCGGTATTGAGCGCTGAAAAAACCTCGTCCTCGTAGCGGGCGTATTTGGCCAAATGGCGACCGACGATTTCCGGATATTCAGTAAAGGCTTTGCCAAGACTGCCCACAATGAGTTCCGGGTGGCCGGCGTTGATGTGCGAGAGTTCCTTCACAAAATACCCATTCGCGAATACCAATAGGTATTCAGTCATCCCTTCAAACAGGAATCCTTTGAAGAGATCGTCAGGAATGGCAGAAGCCTCATGAGACAGCTTGTAATTATTCTGCAGAATTGGTTTGACACTCGTGTATTTCCAGGCTTCATTTTTTTGCGTGGGGAAGTCCAATTTAGAGAATTTTGAGATAGCGTCTTTACGAATGCCATGCAAAGGTGTTTCACGGCTGCCATCGAGACTGTTCTCAAAAATCTCGAAACTGGAAACATACCAGTCTTTGATGCCCGTATTTGCTGAACTCAGGTTTTTCATCTAGTCTTTACCAAATCTTATCTGCGTTTTTGTCGATTTCCTAACAATTGAAACAGGGCCTTGAATCAATTTCTGCACTATTGCCAACACGGCTATAGGACGGCGGCCTCCTCCATTTCACTTTTGACCCAGTTGTAGCATTCTTCCTCGAGCCTCAACGCAAGTTCTTTGCCACCGGATGTTGCAATTCTTCCATCAAAAAGCACA
>JAUXJX010000450.1 GCA_030624545.1 Bacteroidota bacterium
CGGTTTTCCTCAAGTCTCCCTTGAATCTCACACCCTCACATCCGTTCCGGCGCTGAAATTCCCAGGATCTTAAGACCGCTGCCGAATATCGTTTTCGCAGCGGCAACCAATGCTAGCCTTGCCTGCGAGAGCTCTGCCTCCTCCGTGACAACCCGGTATTCGAAATAGAATTTATGGAACAGCGTCGCCAATTCGGTTAAATACTGCGTCAGGACTTGCGGCTCCAGAGTATCGTGCATGCGCAAAATCGCAACAGGAAATTCGATCATCTTTCGGATCAGATCCAGTTCCACTTCCTCTCCAAGCAATTCCAGGGTTACCCGGCTTCCGAGCGAAATTCCCTGGTTCGAGGCAAATCTCTCGATATTGACGATTCTTGCATGAGCGTACTGGATGTAATACACGGGGTTTTCATCAGATTGTGTCGATGCGAGGGTTAAGTCGAAATTGAGGTGGGAGTTCATGCCGCGCATCAGAAAGAAATAGCGAGTGACTTCCTCCCCAACCAGATCCATCAATTCGTCCAGTGTTACGAAATTGGCCTTTCTGGTTGACATCTTCACCTTTTCGCCTCCCTCGGTGAGCGTGACGAATTGATGGATTAAGACTCTCACCTTGGACTGATCGTAGCCGAGCGCACCGATGCCGGCCAGGACATCCGGATATGTAGCGATGTGATCGGCGCCAAAAAGATCCACCATCAGATCAAATCCTCGATCAAATTTCGTCGTATGATATGCGATATCCGGCAATCTGTAGGTTGGCTCCCCGCTGCTCTTTACGATGACCCTGTCCTCCTCAAGCCCCAACCCGGAGGCCCTCAGCCAGGTGGCGCCGTCCTGGTCGAAAGCCAGATCTTTCTCCCGGAATCTTGAGATCACGTCATCGATCTTGCCGTCATCGTACAAGGATTTTTCGTTGAAGAAGCTGTCAAATTCGATGCCCAGTCTCGCCAGAGTCTTTTTGATGTCCTCAAAGATGACTTGCTCCGCAGTATCCTTAAAAATCGGATCCTCTTCTGCGTCCCGCAGAGAAGCGCCATGTTCACGTTTTAACTGCTGTGCAATATCCCGAATATATTCACCCTGGTAAAACTCTTCCGGAAATTCGACCTTATCCCCCAGCAGCTCGAGATAGCGTAGCCGAACCGAGTCTCCCAGCACACGCATCTGTCTGCCCGCATCGTTGAAATAGTATTCCCGGGAGACGTCGTAACCGCAGACAGAAAGGAGGTTGGCAATGGTATCACCCAAAACCGCCTGCCGGCCATGGCCAATGGTTAACGGTCCGGTCGGATTGGCGCTGACAAATTCGACCTGGGCTTTTTCCCCGGCCCCTATGGAATTTCGTCCGTATTTCTCACGCTGCTTGAGTATTGCCTCAAGCTGCTGATAAATCAAATCGGAAGTATAGAAGAAGTTGATAAATCCTGGTCCCGCGATTTCGGTCTTGAGGACGAGTTTCTCGTCCATATCCAATGCCTGCCTTATCTCCAAAGCAATGTCTTTGGGATTTTTCTTCAGCGTTCCCGCGAGCTTCATCGCCACGTTGGTGGCCACGTCGCCGTGTTCCCTGGAGCGGGTTCGCACCAGCTCAACGGGGAAAGATTCGTCGTCAACCAAGGCCAATTGCCGAATGGCCTTCCGGATAGATTCGCGGACATAATCTTCGATTTTCATGGGGATTTTTCCAACGGCGAATCTTCATCGTCCGGGATTGCTTCAGTCTTTGCATCCCCCCATAACGACTCCAGGCTGTAGAATTCCCGGGTGTCTTTGTGGAAAACATGGACGACCACATCCACATAATCGAGAAGAACCCATTTGAGGTTTTGATATCCCTCCCTGTGCCAGGCTCGAATTCTCCGTTTTTTCATTTTTTCTTCCACATTGTCAACGATCGCTTTCACCTGGATACCTGAGTCGGCGGAACAGAGGACAAAAAAATCGGTCATGGAAGTCAGTTTGCGCAAGTCCATGATCAAGACGTCATATGCCTTTTTCTCAATAACGTAATTAGCGATCTGGCGAGCCAATCTCTTGGTCGATGGCTTGCGCGTGACGGGCGGGCGTGGTTTCGGTTGTCTAATCTGCTCCATTAACCGGACAGATCTCCTCATTTCACTTGAAGATCGGGATTATTCCGCTATCACTATTGTCTAGAATACAGCATGGGATCGATGAGAAAGGCTACTGGCCAGCTTCAGAGTATCCTTTTAAGGAAGCATAATCCTTGCCCAGCACCAAAGACGACTCCACGGCCAATTCATCGCTTAATATGGGCTGCACATTTTTCCTCGGAATTCCGAGAGCGTCGGCCAATTTCAGTCCATACTTTGACTTGATTGAGACCCGGTCGATCACAAAAGAAGAATCGATGTCGTAGCTGCGATAATTGTCAGTGTTTACCACATCAAATCCTTGCGACCGCAGATAATCCCTGAATTTCGCCGCAACACCAGTTACCCCACATCCATTTAGCACCTCTATTCGAATGACCTTTGTTTCGGGTTTAATCCCTTCGGCGTCGGGCTGCTGCGTGAAGACGACTGCCTTCTTTGCCTCGACAAAGCGCCAGATGACCGATGCCGCAAAGGCCAGTATGATCACAATCAGTGCGGCAATCAACCAATTGACAACGGTTTCGGCAAATGATGCGGAGGTCTTAGAGGGTCTCTTTCGACGGCTGGCTTTAGAGAGTAGCGCTGTTCGCTTTGGTTGAATTCGTTTTCTTTGCAATATCTTTCCTAAGATCGGCTAAACAATATACCAAGACGGCTCGGGAAGATTCAAGAAAATCACCGAAAAATTCTGTGGGCTAAAATATAGACTCAGATTTGAGAGTTGGGAAGGAAATCGTCTTTTTCCCCCGGCATTCTTTTGGAAAATGCCCATTATTCTCTTGCAATTGCCGCTTTGGTCATATATGCGATGTCTTCCCCTTATCTGCCGTAGAACGGCGTACCATAGAAATATTGATTGGGATATTGACGAAGCTCAAGTTTGAACTCGGTGTTGGCGGATGGAGCGTACTTAAGCTGAGCCCCGGAAATGAAGAGACCATTGTTGAAG
>JAUXJX010000442.1 GCA_030624545.1 Bacteroidota bacterium
GTCAGGCCTGTTTGTATTTTTGTGGTGAATGGGGCGACTTGAAGCTTATTTCGATTCCGCCAAATGCAAGGTCATTCCCCAATTCTCCTGGTCGTGGGGTGGACTCGTGTTCCAGACTCTAAAGGAATGGGAATCGTCGGTCTCGAAGAAGATGGTATATTCTCCCGCTCGTAGAAATATGTTGTCGTTGAAGACACGATTTTTTCGCCCGCCGCCGGCGTGTTCGGTCTTGCGATACGTCATTTCCCACACGACTTTTCCGCGGGCATCTTCGATCCAACCGTAGTCGTGCATGTCGCCGTTGCTGCCTTCGCCGATTGCGTAGATATGAACATCGCTGTCCTCGTCCAGAGTGAAACGTTCCCGTTCGTAGCGTCCATCCCGGACTCGAACGATCTTCGCCAGCACCGTTTCGTCTTCTTCCTCTTCATAATCGGTTACATCATCAGGATCGTAACTCTTATTGGCCGCCAGGATGGTAATCCCCCAACCCTCGGGATCAAATGGGTGAGAAGTGTTCCAATCCCGGTAGGAATGCGAACCGTCCGTGATGAAGTAGACAAAGTAGCTCCCCTTATCCAGGTGAATCACATCGTCATATAAGCGGTTTTTGCTGCCACCGCCAGCATGTTCAGTGTCGTAATATTTCATCTTCCAGACTTTTTTATGTGTCCTGGCATCCTCGATCCAGCCGTAGTCATGCATATCGCCGCCGCTTCCTTCTCCGATTGCATAGATTCTCACATCCATTCCCTTCTTCAGCATAAATCCCTGAGATCGGTATTCGTCGTCCCGAAGCCGGGAAAGATCAACGATAACGTTTTCTCTTGGGACTTCTTCGAATTCATAGCTTCGCGCATGTGAAACCATATCCGAATCCTCGGCGTGGATGGTAATTCCCCAGAACAGCGCATCGTAGGGAGGAGGCTGGTTCCACCGGCGGTAAGAATGAGAGCCATCGGTGGCAAATATCACGGCGTAGTTGCCCGCCGGGAGAGATATGACCTCTTCGGCCATCCGGTTCTTTTCTGCGCCGCCGGCATGATAGGTATTCTCGTAGTCCATTCTCCACACTTTTTTGCGGGTGTCGGCATTGATGAGCCAACCGTAATCATATGTGCCGTCCTCCGTAATCTCACCCACTGCGTAAATACGCAGATCCATCCGGCGGTCCAGTGTGAATCCCTGCTTTTCATAGCGGTCATCGCGCAGGGCGGTCATGGCAACGATTGCATTCTCCAAAAACCGCTCGTGCAATTCATGAACGTCTTCTGTGCTCAGACTTCTGCCTTCACCATACACCTTGATTTTGAAGCTGTCATATTCCTCTTCCCAATGATTCCGGTCAAAGATCTCATCGAAAATCGTGTGAATCAATTCGCCGAAACTTTCGACATTCCACTTATCATAATAGGGGTATGCGGAATAGTATATTTCATATTCGCCTTCGGGGAGTTCCACCTCCTCGTCAATCTCAATGGTGCGACGCCTTTCCCGCAGAGGATAGTATTCGTCCATTTCCCACACGATCTCTCTCGTATTCGCATCCAGGATCCAGGCATTGCTGAGAAAGACCCGGTGATCCTTTCGCCCTTCCGCCTGGAAGCCAACCGCCTCAATTTGGACTTTCTGGTCTTTGTCCAAAACGAATCCCGCATATTTCACTCTCTCCGGGCGTATGTTCTTGATTTCTACTAAGAGGTCTTTACCCGTTGCAACTTGATTGCCAAGAATGATCGTGACAACCAACATGGCGGAAGCAAACCTTTTCATGACTCTTCCTCCTGATGTTGGAGTTTTTGTTTTTTCGGAAGGTAGCTTCATTTGTGTCAAAGATATTAAAGGGAAATGCCCAGCAACGTAAATACGTTCACCAACGCCGCTTTGTTACAAAGCATAGGCAAAATGACTCGATCGTCTTGCCTCAAATCGATCACAAGAATGGCCATTGAGCGCTGAAGAAAAGACTGCACCAATGGCCAGTGTAAAGGACCTTTTTGTTAGCTGGACCTGGTTTATGAGTACGTCAGCCTTCCTCTTCGCCTTTCTCAATTCGACTCTTGGCGATGAAGTAGTAGACCAGAAACGCCAGACCCGCAAAAATAAACATCAGACCCACCATTGTCTCGTCTTGTATTCTGCCGAAGACTTCCGGGATCATAAATGCGAGGCCAATCCCCACCAACGCCATTCCCCATTTAATTGAGGACAGAGGCTGGCTCGTGTATCCTACGTTTGCCAGGTGCTTGATGTTTTCACCGGCAAGGCCCTTATCAATTATTTTGCGCCGGAGAGAATTGTCTGAAATGATCCTAACGACCCAAACAAAGGAAAAGAAAATAACAGGTACGATTATGATGGGAACCATATTTCCATCCATCGCTTAGCTCCTTTCTTGTTTTTTAAACAGCTTTCCTATTTCCGTAAGATTCGATAAATGTGACAGGCTGCACGGAAAAATGTTGCAACTTCAAATAAATTTCTTTTAATGCAACAATTTATTTGTTATTCTGTCTTATATAGTTGAGGAAAGTGAATGCCGGCTGACACCAAAATACTTGTCGAAAACGTCCTTGCGGGCGATCGTGTTGCCTTTAATACTCTGATTGAATTGCACCAGCGTTTGGTCCTTCATGTTGTCTACAGGATGGTTTCCAATCGCTCCGACGTCGAGGATATTTGTCAGGACGTTTTCATCAAGGTTTACCAACATTTGCCCGCGTTCAAATTCGGCTCAAAACTATCTACCTGGATCGCGAAGATCGCCTTTAACACGACACTAAATTTCCTGGAGAAGAAGAAGGCTGTATTATTTGATGATTTCTCTCCGGACGACATCGGCATGGACAGTATTTCATGCGATCAATCACGCCCCGATGAAAATATCGTGGATGGGGAGGTTGCCTCCATTTTACAGGACGAGATCGATCGGTTGCCGGTTCATTACCGTACGATTATCACATTGTATCATCTCCACGAGATGAGTTACAAAGAGATTGGGGAAATCATGGAACTGCCCGAAGGTACAGTCAAGAGCTACCTGTTTCGGGCAAGAAGATTGTTGAAGGACAAATTGACTTTGAAATATCAAACTGAGGAATTATACCA
>JAUXJX010000133.1 GCA_030624545.1 Bacteroidota bacterium
ACGAAAAGCTTTGGAGGCATTGCTGCAGACGCTTCAGACGGAAGCCTTGATGCTGCCTGAAAATATTCTCACCATCATTCCGCCGAGGAGTTTCGGCTACGGCCGCCACCGGGAGGTCTTCAATATCAGAACGAGCCCATCCTTCGATCCCCTCGCGGCGGCGGAGTCTGCGGCAAACATAACTGTCCGCATGATACTCAATTCAAACCGGGGGGCCCGCTTGGTCGAGCATCATGCTCGTGATAGCAAATATCCGGGCTTTGGCGAAACAGTGGATCGGCTGGTTGCCTCGACCTGGAAAGCCGAACGAAAGGAGGGGCTGGAATCAGAGATTCAGCGCGTCGTGGATTCCGTAGTATTACACGGCATGATGTCTCTCGCCGCGAATGATCGTGCCTCCAACCAGGTGCGGGCAATTGCCTACCTCAAACTGGATGAACTGAAAGACTGGCTTGCAGGACAAATCGAAAAGGAACAGGACGAGTCCCAAAAAGCCCACGTTCTTTACGCAATAGCTCAGATCGAACGGTTTCAAAAAAATCCGGAAAAGGCCACCATTCCAGCGCCACTGGAACCGCCGCCGGGCTCACCGATTGGCATGGATTGCGGTTGGGATAATCTTAGCCGCTAAAACCTCTAGCCACGAAGACACGCTAAGAACCGCTAAGAGGCCATGAGAATTCATCAAAGTGTGTTTTCAAGATACCGCACCAAAAGGGAGCAACTGCACTCAGTGTTCTCAGTGGCTCTGTGGCTAATCGGTTTTTCTCAGTAACAAGTTAATCCGTACACATCTGTGTAATCCGTGGTTAAAATATTTTTTGTCTGTTCCGTGGTGGAAATATTGCACGATCTCAATCTTTAGATAACTTGTCCCTAATAGAATCTCATCCGCCACCGTATTGAAATCAAGAACATGGATGAGTGATAAATCTTGCAGGTAAAATCCCTCAAAAAGTTCTTGAAATCTTCCCTATCTTCTCATAGCTTTTATATTCTGTAAAACTACTTATGTGAATCATTGTTAACACGGGTTTGGGGACTTGAATAGTCTGAGCTCTAATTGATATATAACTGGAACCTCAAACAGTTAAATTACGTTCTATCTTCTTGGTAAAAAAGATTCCTTTCACATCTACTCGATTTTTTGTAAGATCATAATCACGAAATGAGGTTGTGTTATGGCAGGTAATTCACCCAAAATCATGATTGAATCAAGAGGACTAAGCAAGTATTACGGCCCTTTTGTGGCGATTAAGGATATTTCATTTTCCATTCCCCAGGGACAAATTGTTGCGTTTCTCGGCCCCAATGGCGCGGGCAAAACGACAACAATGAGGATCCTGAGCGGGTATCTTTCACCCAGCGAAGGCCACGCCCTGATCGCCGGTTATGACGTGAGTTCAGACCGGATTGAAGTCGCTAGGAGACTCGGCTACCTGCCGGAAAACGGGCCGCTCTATGAGGACATGACACCAATTGAACTGCTGCAGTTTTTCGCGGAAGCAAGGGGATTGGAGCCATCCGTTGCCGAGGAACGCATCCACACGGTCACCGACTTATGCGCCATACAGGAAGTCTTGGAGAAGCCCATTGACAAACTTTCGCGGGGATATTGTCAGCGAGTGGGACTGGCTCAGGCGCTTTTGCACGACCCTGAGGTGTTGATCATGGACGAGCCCACCGCCGGCCTGGACCCAAACCAGATTCGCGAGTTTCGGACAAACATTAGGAAACTGGGAAAATCGAAGACCATTTTGCTTTCCACCCATATTTTGCAGGAGGTGGAGGCCGTTGCGGACCGCGTGGTGTTCGTCCACAACGGCCGCCTTGTGTTTGATGGCTCTGCTGAAGAACTGCGCGAAGACGGCTCACTCGAAAAGCCGTTCTATCGTCTTACCAATGAAGGACGCCCCGAAACAGTATCTGCTATGGAGGTCTCGGAAAAATGAATATAAATTTCAAAATCATACTGTCAATTGTCAAGCGCGATCTGCGCCGATATTTTAACAACCCGACGGGTTATGTTTTTATAACCGTATTCATTTTTCTGAGCGCAGCCGCGGCATTTTGGCAGCAGCGTTTCTTTCTCAACAATCTAGCCAACCTGGATCAGCTAAACGCAATGCTTCCACTTCTCTTGGTATTCTTCATTCCGGCGCTAACGATGGGTATTTGGGCCAATGAGAAGAAACAAGGAACAGACGAACTGCTGCTTACCCTTCCGGCAACCGATCTGGAAATCGTCCTGGGCAAATATTTGGCGGTTCTGGGAATTTACACGGCATCTTTAGTCCTGTCCTTGAGCCATGTTTTGGTTCTGTTCTGGCTGGGAAGCCCTGATCTCGGTTTGATGTTCGGCAACTTTTTGGGTTACTGGCTGCTGGGAGGGGCTTTAATCTCGGTTGGCATGCTTGCTTCACTTTTGACGGCCAATGTGACCATTGGTTTTATAGCAGGGGCGGTATTTTGCGCCCTGATTGTTTTCATCGGAACAGCGGCTTCGGTTCTTAGTACCGGATTAAGAGACCTGCTCCTGGCTTTGGGAGTTACCATTCACTTTGAAGATTTCTCTAGGGGTATTGTCAGTTTTTCCGGTATCCTGTATTTTGTTTCATTGGCCGGAATAATGTTGTATGCCAATGTCATTCTGATCAGCCGTCGCCATTGGCCGCTGGAGGCGGATGGCTATAAAATGTGGGTGCACCATACCATTCGCGCTGCTGCGCTGGTAATCGCAATAATCAGTCTGACTACGATTCTTGGGCGTATGAGTGTCCGATTGGATGTAACAGCTGAGCAACTGCACTCCCTTTCCCGTGAAACCAGCATGATGCTAAAAGAACTGCCGGAGGATCGGCCTGTCCTCCTCCAAGCCTACGTCAGCAAGGAAGTACCACAAAGTTTTGTTCAGACGAGATCCAATCTCATCGGCTTTCTCAAGGAAATCGATGCTGAGGCAGGCAACAAGGTTCAAGTCTTGATTCACGATACGGAGCCTTTCACAGAAGAGGCTCGGGACGCCCGGGAAAAATTCGGCATCGCACCTCAGGAAGTCCCTGATTTAGCCGGAGGCGGCACGAGCTTCTCGCAGATTTTCATGGGCGTTGCTGCGACCTCCGGGGCAGAAGAACAGGTTATCGCCTTCTTCGATCGCGGTCTGCCGGTGGAATACGAATTGGTGCGGAGTATTCGGGTTGTCACGAAAACCGCCCGCAAAAAGATAGGCATTATCAATACCGAGGCCAAGCTATTTGGCGGATTCGATTTTCAGACAATGCGAAGCTCGCCAGCCTGGGCCTTGGTTGATGAACTAAAGAAGCAATACGAGGTGGAGCAGATTTCAGCCGCTACGCCGATCGAGGAAGAATTGGATGGCATCATGGTTGCCTTACCGTCGTTGCTGCCACAGGAGGAAATGGACAATCTGCTGGCATACATCGAGCAAGGAAATCCAACGCTATTGGTCATCGATCCATTGCCTGTGATCAACATCGGTCTGTCTCCTTCGGAAGAGGCGGGCGCCAACACCAATCCATTTCAACGAAATCAGGGTCCACCACCCAAGCCCAAAGGCAATATTCAGGAATTTATGAACACGATAGGAATCGCCTGGAATTCGTCCCAGATCATCTGGGATGTGTACAACCCTCATCCGGACATTGCCCAAATTCCGCCGGAAATCATATTTGTAGGCATGGGAAACGAAAATCCTGAGGCTTTCAATCCGGAAAACATGGCGTCCTCAGGACTGCAGGAGCTCGTCCTGCTTTATCCCGGCAGCATAAGGCGGGCGTCGGGCAGCGATTACGATTTTCAGCCGCTGATAAAATCCGGTTATAATTCCGGTTCACTGAATTACCGCCAAATGGTACAGCGCAGTTTCTTTGGTGTGCAAATGGTCACGCGCGGCCTGCGCCGCACTCCCAGTAGCGGGGATTATATTCTTGCCGCCCATGTTAAAGGCGAGAGTGCAGCCGGAGACTCCTTGGCTGAACCGAAGCGTGTAAATGTCGCAGTCATCGCGGATCTCGATTTCATATCCGAACAATTCTTCGAATTGCGCAAAAGAGGATTTGAAAATCTCAACTTCGACAACGTGACCTTCTTCCTAAACTGCATGGACTATTTGATCGGCGATGAGTCATTCGTTGAACTGCGCAAGCGCAGGGTTCGTCATCGCACCCTGGTAAGGGTAGATGATAGAAAGCAGGACTTTGTCAAACGTGCAAGCGAAGAAGAACGAG
This sequence comes from Bacteroidota bacterium, assembly GCA_030624545.1. Classification (GTDB taxonomy): domain Bacteria; phylum Zhuqueibacterota; class JdFR-76; order JdFR-76; family DREG01; genus JAUXJX01. The sequence goes on from JAUXJX010000133.1 coordinate 4,248, forward strand.
AGGCCGAAGCGGAAGCCCAAAGCGCTCTGTCGACTGCACAACGCAGGTTGAATGAGCGGGTTGCGGAAGTCCGCCAGCGCACGGATCTTGACGAGCAAACCAAGGCTATTATGTCGCAAAACCTGCAGGAGGTGGAGAACAAGCGCTTCGAGGCGCAGAAAGCCACGATTGAAGCCAAAAAGGAGGCTCGCATACTAAGCAGCAAAGAGAATATGGAATCGCAAATCCGTAGAATAGAAAATAACATCAAGACATTTGCGGTTCTGGCGCCGCCCATTCCGGTTTTCATCTTTGGCGTGTGGATTTTCTTACAGCGGCGCAAGCGTGAAAAGGCAGGCGCTATAGCGGCAAGAAGACTAAGGAGTTAAGATATGAACGAAAGAAAAAGGACTATGATCTTCGGCGGGGCAGCCCTTGTCCTGCTCCTGCTTGCTTTGGTAACGGCTCCTGGCCGTGTCACGCCCGAGGCATTCCTGGATCAGGGAGAGCAGTTCTTTCCTGAATTTACCGACCCGAATGAAGCAACTTCTTTGGAGGTTATCGATTTTGATGATGAGACCGGGGAAGCCCTGCCCTTCAAAGTTGTTTTCAAGGAAGGGAAATATGCTATACCATCCCACAACGATTATCCAGCCGATGGCAAGGATCGCCTGGCCAAAACCGCGGCAGGCGTGATCGATATCAAGAAAGACGATTTCCGAACGGACAACGTGACGGATCACGAATTCTGCGGCGTAATCGATCCTTTGGATGATGCCGCCACGAGTCTCACCGGCCGTGGCAAGCGCGTAACGATCAAAGCGGAAAACGACAAGATCCTCGCCGATTTTATTATTGGAAACGAAATCGAAGGACGGGACAAATTTCGATTTGTTCGCGTTCCCGGGCAAAAGCGCGTGTACGCCGTTCGTATGGACATCGATATTTCGACAAAGTTCAGCGACTGGATCGAATCCGATCTGCTGAAAGTGAATAAGAACGATATCCAGCAGGTCGTCCTCAAAGATTACTCCATTAACGAGCGCAGCGGCAGGGTGGACCAGCGGGACAATGTGATCCTGGACAAGGTGGACACAGATTGGCAGGCCAACAAGATGTCTGCCAACCAGGAAGTTGACAATACCAAGATGAATAACCTTTTGAGCGCAATTGATGAATTGTCGATCGTGGGCGTACGGCCAAAACCGCCGGGACTCTCTCAAAGTCTGAGTAGAGCCGATGCCGGCGGCATTGCCATGAGCCAGGGCGACATGCTCTCCCTACAGAGCAGGGGCTATTACTTTACCCGTGACGGCCAGCTTCTTTCCAATGAAGGGGAAATCCAGACACGAACCACGGACGGCGTAACCTATACGCTACGATTCGGCGAGGTGGTTTATGGCAGCGGTGCGGATGTGAGCGCAGGTTCGGAAAGCGAGAGAGATGACCAGGCCGGCCCAGGTGAAAATCGCTACCTATTTATCACCACAGAATTTGACTCAACGGAATTCGAAAAGCCGGCAAAGCCCATCAACAGCGACTTCTTGTCCAAAGCAGACAGCCTGTGGACAAATACGGACCGGCGCAACAAAGAGCTACAGGACGATTATGAGGAATGGGCAAAGAAAATCGAAAAGGGTATGAGTTTATCCGTGGACCTCAATGCAAGATTCGCCGGTTGGTACTACGTGATTTCTTCCGAGAGCTTTGGGAAGATCAATCTGAAGCGGAAGGATTTGGTAAAAGCGAAAGAGGAAGAATCTTAGAAAAACTGAACCGCAAAGACGCGAAGGACGCGAAGTCTTTTTCTTGGCGCTCTTGGCATAGCCCGCGCAGACAGGATATCACAGAATGAATCTGACAGCATCCACCCTTCGACTCCGCTCAGGTGGATGTCCTTTGCTATCTTAGAATTATGTACTTAAGACAGCACATAATTATTCTAAAATAAATCAGTTGTACATCTAATCAATAG